>JAQBUJ010000059.1 GCA_027623845.1 Pseudomonadota bacterium | reverse complement strand
GTCTTCCGAGTGGTCGCCAACCAGCACTTCGCGCTTACCCACATGGTTGGCGCTGCTGACCACGCCGTCGCTTTCCATCCGCTCGATGATCGTCGCGGCGCGGTTGTAGCCGATCTTGAGATGGCGCTGGATGAAACTGGTCGAGGCCTTGCGTTCCCGAGCGACGATGGCGACCGCCTGATCATAAAGCTCGTCGCCGCTACCGCCTTCCGGGTCACCGACACCAAGGCCGTAGGGCGCCAGCGGATCACCGACCTCATCCTCCTCGGTGATCGAGTCATTGTATTCCGGCTCGCCCTGGGCCCGCAGATGCAGCACCACGTCCTCGACCTCTTCGTCCGACACAAACGGACCATGCACCCGGGTGATCCGGCCACCACCGGCCATGTGCAGCATGTCGCCCTGGCCAAGCAATTGCTCGGCCCCCTGCTCGCCCAGAATGGTGCGGCTGTCGATCTTCGAGGTGACCTGGAAGCTAATCCGGGTTGGGAAGTTGGCCTTGATGGTGCCGGTAATGACATCGACCGACGGTCTCTGGGTCGCCATGATCACGTGGATTCCAGCGGCCCGGGCCATCTGCGCCAGACGTTGAACTGCGCCCTCGATATCCTTGCCGGCAACCATCATCAGGTCGGCGACCTCGTCGATCACCACAACGATATAGGGCAATGACGTTAGATCCAGCGCTTCGTCCTCGAAGACCGGCTTTCCGGTATCGGCATCGAAACCGGTCTGCACCCGACGTTTCAGCACCTCGCCCTTCTTGCGGGCCTCGCTCAGCCGCGCGTTGTAGCCGTCGATATTGCGCACGCCGAGCTTCGACATGGCGCGATACCGGCTTTCCATTTCGCGGACCGTCCATTTCAGCGCCACCACCGCCTTTTTTGGATCGGTCACCACCGGACTCAGGAGATGGGGAATCCCATCATAGATCGACAACTCCAGCATCTTCGGATCAATCATGATCATCCGGCATTGCTCCGGCGACAAACAATAGAGCAGCGATAGGATCATCGTGTTGACCGCCACTGACTTGCCCGACCCGGTGGTGCCGGCAATCAGCAGATGCGGCATCCGCGCCAGATCCACCACTACCGGCGCACCACCGATATCCTTGCCAAGCGCAATCGGCAACTTGGCGCCGGACTTGTCATAGGGTTCCGATTCAAGCATCTCGCGCAGCACGACCATCTCGCGGCTCGCGTTCGGCAATTCGACGCCGATCACGTTGCGGCCCGGAACCACCGCGACACGAACCGAGACAGCGCTCATCGAGCGGGCGATATCCTCGGCCAGACCAATGACCCGCGAGGATTTGGTGCCCGGAGCCGGCTCCAACTCATAAAGGGTCACCACCGGGCCGCTTCGTACCTTGACGATCTCGCCCTTGACGCCGAAATCCTGCAGCACCGTCTCCAGCATCCGCGCATTGATCTCAAGGGTGTCCTTGTCCGGGCCTCCCCGAACCTCTATTTCCGCCGGCGCCAGCAGGCTGAGCTGAGGTAGCCGGTATTCGCCAACCGGGGCCAGATCCAACGTTTCCTGCTTCGCCGCCTTGCGCCGCTGAATGCGGGCGGCATCGGATTGGGTTTCTACCTGCGGACCCGATGCGCGATCCAACTCCTGACCCGTCGCAGGTCGTGCGGCAGAGCGTGGGGCCTCGTGGCGAGATACCGGCCCGGTCGCCGCCGCATCGTTGCTCTTGGTGAATTTGCCGACCTCGATGGCGCCAAGGCTTGGTTCACGACGTCCACGGGCCGCTTCAAGGCCGCGCCGGGCGAGGCTGGCCGTCGCTCCTAAGCCAGCGCCCAGTCCGGCGCCCAGTCCGCCGCCCACGACCCGGCCACTAACCACGCCGCCACGGCCGCCAAGAACCAAGGCTATGCCGATCCGGCGCGGAACCCGGCGCAGCAATCCCCGCCATTCACTCCATGTCGCGCCATGGCACCAGAGCGCCGCCAGCACCGCGATCACCCCGAGCCCGGTGGCAATAAACGGCACATGAGCCGACGTGACTCCCTCAAAAGCCAGCGCATGGCCAAGCAACAACGTGCCCGAAAACCCGCCCAGCCCCGATCGCAACGGCCAGAAATCCGGCGCCGGAAGCGCCGCCAACGCCATCGCCAGAACCAGCATCGCGAGCGGCAGAACCGCGATCCGCGCCACCAATCCGCCAACCCGGCGATGCGACAGAAAACGAAATCCCCAAGCGGTTAAGACCGTCAACAGCACCGTATTGGCAAGGCCAAGCGACTGCAGAAGGACATCCGATACGATCGCGCCGGGATAGCCCAACACGTTGCGTACGTCACCACCGCCAACCGAATTCAGCGACGGATCCGCCGGCTCATGGGTAATCAGGGCCACCGCCAGCAAGAACGCCGCCGATAGCAGCAGCGCACCGGCCAGCTCATGACCGCGCCGCTTCAGGAATGTCGACGCTTCGCCTGGCAGAAACCTGGTCGACTCAGCCTTTTCAGTCGTCGCCATCTCTTAGTCCACTTCGTTCAACGCCTACTGGCCTGATGCCGGGTGTTCACGACTGGAACAACGTCTGCGCGAGCCGCCTTAACCCACGTTCGGTCTTTTCCGGCTCGTATACCAAAGCGATCCGCAGATACGCGGCGCCGGGATTGCGTCCATGCGCGTCATCCCGGCCCATCAACGCGCCGGGCAGGGTTTTGATCGCGGCTTCCCGCCACAAGGTTCGGGCGGCCTGCAGGCCATCACCGACATCAAGCCAAAGGAAAAACCCGGCGGCCGGGATATGCAGGTCGGTATGAGGCCGCAGGATTTCCTCGGCCAATCGAAAGTTCTCGGCGTAATAGGCGCGGTTCTCCACCACATGGACGTCGTCATTCCACAACGCTGTCGAAGCATGCAACACCGGCAGCGGCAGCGGCGAGCCGCCAAAGGTGACGAATTGGCCATAACGCTCGATAATCCGGGCGTCACCCGCGAGAAAGCCGGAACGCAAGCCCGGCGCACTGGACCGCTTCGAGAGGGATTGGAACGAGATCACGTTGTCCAGACCCTGACCCAGGGCGGCGCAAGCCTCCAGACCGCCAACCGGCGCTTCACCCCGATAAATCTCGCAATAGCATTCGTCGAGCGCCAGCACGAAGTCATGTTCGCGGGCAAGCTCGATCGCGCGTTTCAAATAGTCGGCGCTGGCGGTCGTGCCTTGCGGATTGGCCGGCGTGCACAAAAAGAAAATCGAGGTGCGCGCCAGCAGATCCTCGGAGAGATCCTCAAGCACCGGCAAAAAATTGTTCTCACTGCGGGCCGGCAGGTATATCGGCTCACCGCCACCGACCATCGCCGCCCCCTGATACACATGATAAAACGGGTTCGGCATCAGCACCGCGGGGCGCTTTCCAGCCTTTTCCGGCGGCGTGCAAAGGAACCCGATCTGATATAACGGCTCACGGGTTCCAGGCACCGGTACGATGTTACGCTCCGGATCGATAAAGCCATCGGGCAGGTTGAACCGGCGGTGCAACCATCCCAGCACGGCACTACGAAACGCCTCGTCGCCGGTCGGCGGCGGATAGCGGTTCCACAACCCGTCATGCGCGGCGACGGTCTCGGCCAAGAGCGGCGGCGGCTGCTTTTGTGGCTCGCCAAGGGAGAACAGGACCGGCGGCTCATTCGACAGCGGCACCAGATCGGCAAGGATCTCGTTCAGTCGGGCGAAGGTGTAATGGCCAAGCGGCGCCAAGTTGGGATTGAGCATGGAGTCCGTTTCATCCTGGCCGGCGCCGCGACCTTGATTTCTACAAGCGCGATTCTATTTTACAAGGCGGGGTCTTAACAGACAACCTTCATGTAAAGCCGGAACCTCGTAGCGACCATCCAGCCCCCCAACCCGGCATCCGGACAAAAAAAGGGCCCGGATCATGTCCGGGCCCCAGTGGAGGGTAATGTTTTCTAGAGGCCTGATTCAGACGCTGCGTTGGTGATCAGCGGCTGAATTCCGGATAGGCCTCCATACCGCACTCGGCGCGATCCAGACCAAGCACCTCGTCCTCATCGCTTGGCCGGACGCCAATGGTCAGCTTGATAGCCAGCCAGACAATCGAACTGGCGACGAAAACGAAGGCGCCGACTGCCAGAATTCCAAGGATCTGGATGCCGATTTTTGCATCGGCGTTACTGAACACCACGGCGATCGTGCCCCAAATGCCGCAGACCAGATGCACCGGGATCGCCCCGACCACATCATCGATCTTGAGCTTGTCGAGCAGCGGCACCGCGACAACGACCAACACGCCGCCAATGGCGCCGATGACGATCGCCAGGCCCGGTGCGGGCGCCAATGGCTCAGCGGTGATCGCCACCAACCCACCTAGCGCGCCGTTCAACGCCATGGTCAGGTCAAGTTTCTTGTAGAGCGCCTGGTTTAGCAGGATCGCCGCCACAACACCCCCGGCAGCGCCCAGATTGGTGTTGATATAGATCGACGAGATCGCCACCGCATCGGCGGCCGACCCCATGGCGAGTTGTGAGCCGCCATTGAAACCAAACCAACCCATCCACAAGATGAAGGTTCCAAGCGTCGCCAAAGGCAGGTTGGCCCCGGGCATTGGGGTAACCCGCCCGTCGGCGCTGAACTTACCCTTGCGCGCACCAATGATGATGGCGCCGGCGAGCGCCGCCCAACCGCCGACCGAGTGAACGATCGTCGAGCCGGCGAAGTCGAGGAAACCCATATCCGAAAGCCAACCGCCGCCCCAGGTCCAAGACCCCTGGATCGGGTAAATGATGCCGGTCAGAACCACCACAAAGATCAGGAACGAGAACACCTTGACCCGTTCCGCGACAGTACCGGAAACGATTGAGCCCGCCGCCGCCACGAACACCATTTGGAAAAACCAATCGGATCCGGCGGCATAAACATTGTCGGCGTTGGCCTTGAAGCCTTCGGCGGTTACCGCCGGGTCGGCGGCGCTCCACGGCCCGGGAGTGCCGATCCAGCCACCATCGACACCGTTATACATCAGGTTATAGCCGACCACCCAATAGACGATACCGGCGATCGCATAGAGCGCGATGTTCTTCGAACATTGCATGGCGGTGTTCTTCGAGCGCACCAGCCCGGCTTCGAGCATGGCGAAACCCGCAGCCATCCACATGACCAGGAAGCCATGCATCAGGAATGACAAAGTGTTGAAAATGAACGCCGTTTCCGGCGAAACCGCAGCCGACGCGGCACCGCTGATGGTGATCGTGGACAATCCCACGGTCAAACAGAACAGCGCGTAGATCCATAATTTCTTCATGATGCTTCACTCTCCCATGGCGCCTGTGCGCCGAATTCTCAGATGGTGCCCGAGCGCCGGATTCCCGCTAAAGCGCGTCAGCCCCGGACTCGCCGGTACGGATCCGCACCGCCGTCGCCAGATCCAATACGAAGATCTTGCCGTCTCCGATGCGACCGGTGTTCGCCGTCCGTTGGATCGCTTCGACAAGCGGGTCCACGAGGTCGTCGGTGACCGCCACCTCAATCTTCACTTTCGGCAGAAAATTCACCGCGTACTCAGCCCCGCGATAAATCTCCGTCTGCCCTTTTTGCCGTCCGAAGCCCTTCACCTCGCTCACCGTCAGGCCTTGAATGCCCAACCCGGTCAGCGCTTCACGCACTTCGTCCAACTTGAAGGGCTTGATAATCGCCATCACAAGCTTCATCTCGTCCCCATCCCCTTCATTCGTGAATGCCCTGAGATCCGTTGACCCCCAGGCACCGCATCGGTGCGGCGTCGCACCTTAGTCGCTCTCATTACAAGAACCATGCCGGATCGTATAAAGTCCTCAATCAACTTTTACTTACAACGAGTTAGGGAATTTTTTGGTGAGAGTGATGTTGGGTGAGAACCAATATTATGATTACATTATAGGCAATAAAAACGAACTGGTTAAATTTTAATCATATTGTGATTTCGAATTGCCGTGTCGATGGAACGCCCATGCGGTAAGGTTCACTTCTGCACGGCTTTTGACCTCGGCCATTTGACCAACGGCTCTTAACCAACCCAAAACGTCCCATGACCTCAGAGAACGACGATAAACCGGTACATGACGTTCTGATCGCTGGTGGCGGGTTGTCCGGCCTGACCACAGCCTTAGCGCTGGCGCAATGCGATTTCGATGTGGTGCTCTGCGATCCCGACGCCCCATCCGCTTCGGGGCAAGTGAACTGGGATGGCCGCACCACAGCGATCGCCGCCAGCGGCCGTACAATGCTCGAGACCCTCGGCATTTGGGATCAACTGGCGCCGCGTTCCGCGCCAATCCTCGACATCCGGGTTTCCGACGGGGAGTCTCGCCGGTATCTGCATTATGACCATCGTGAGACCGGCGATCAGCCGATGGGCCATATCGTCGAGAACGCTCTGTTGAAAAGCGTGCTGTTCAACCGGGTTACCAACCATGCCAATGTGACTCACCTGCCGGGCATGGCTTTGGACGGGTTCAGCGCCGGTCCGGGCGAGGTTACCGCCGGCCTGGCCAACGGACGCAAGATACGGGCACGGTTACTGGTCGGCGCGGATGGGCGCGAGAGCAAAGTCCGACGACTGGCCGGCATCAGAGTAACCCGGCTGGATTACGGTCAAACCAGCATGGTCTTCACCGTCGCCCATGATCAGCCGCATCATGGAGTCGCCCATGAACGGTTCCTGCCGGGCGGGCCGCTGGCGTTCCTGCCGATGACCGGGGACCGCTCCTCGGTGGTTTGGACCGAACGCCGGGAGACCGCCAAGGCGCTCATGCAATTGAGCGATGGTGATCTCGCCGCCGCGCTATCGACCCGGTTCGATGATTGCCTCGGGGCGTTGGAAATCACCGGCGGCCGGTGGTCTTTCCCATTGTCTCTGGTCAATGCCGAGGGCCAAACCGCGACCAGACTTGCGTTGGTCGGCGACGCCGCCCACGGCATTCACCCGATCGCCGGACAAGGTTTCAACCTGGGTTTGCGGGATATCGCGGCCCTGGCCGAGGAGTTGGTGGGGGCGTCACGATTGGGCCTTGATATTGGCGGACCCGAGGTGCTGCGCCGGTTTCAGGCGGCGCGGCGGTTCGACACCATGACCCTGGTGCTGGCGACCGACGGCCTGAACCGATTATTTTCCAATGACCTTGCCCCGCTTCGCGCCCTGCGCTCAGGTGGCCTCGGGTTGGTCAATCGGATACCGCCGCTGAAGCGCTTGTTCATGCGCCACGCCATGGGGCTGCTGGGCGAACTCCCGAGCATGCTTCAGGGCCGTCTGCCCTAAGCGGGTAATCGACTGTGCGATCGACCCTCAGGGCTCGCGGCTGAGACCCTGCTCTTCCAGGCGCGTGAGATAGTCTTCCCAGAGCTGGTCTTGGCCAGAGCCCACTTCGTAGAGATACCGCCACGAAAACAGCCCGGTATCATGCAGGTCATCGAAGCGGATTCGCACGGCGTAATTGCCCACCGGCTCGACCCCGATGATATTCACATGGCGGCGACCGGCGACGGTGGTCTTCTGGCTCGGCCCATGGCCTTGCACCTCGGCGGATGGGCTTTCGACGCGCAACAATTCAGCGGGGATGGAGAAGCCCTCTCCATTGTCGAAATCGATCTCCAACCGTTTTTCCTCGGTTTTCACGCGGATTTCCATCGGCCAATGTTTGGTCGCGAAGTCCTCACTCATTTCGGAACGCTCCCATTGTTTCTCTCGGCCAGAGCCGCAATGCCCGGGGAAACCGGGTCATCGTCCAAGGCGCGGGCCTCGTCAACCAGCATGATCGGCACGCCATTTCGAATTGGAAACGCCAGGCCGGCCTGGTCACTGATCAATTCCCGCGCCCGCCGGTCATAACGCAACGGCGTCTTGGTCAGAGGACAAACCAGAATTTCCAGCAGCTTAGGATCAACATCGCGATCGCCGGTCGGATTTTCCGCTCCCTCGTCTTGCCGATGGCCGTGCTCTGTCCGGTCGTCTTCAATGTCTGGTTCAATGTCTGGCATTATCTGTCCCGCCGGTCGGATGAATGGCCATCTCCATCAACGCAATCATGGTCCCGGCGCGCTCTTCGATTTCCCTGGCGACCAGCAAAGCTTGCTTCTCGGAGGCATCGAAGGGGCAGATCATCGCCAACATCGTCACCAACCGGACGTCGTCGGTTCGCTCGATCACCTCCCAATCGGCTTTGATGCCCTTTTGGGTGAAATACCCCCGCAAGGCGGCCAACAACCGGTCTCGGTCGATCGCTGCCCGCCCGGTGGGCTCGATGTCGCTCCGATAAGCCGTCCAGTCCGGAACCACCCGGCGATAGCCGCGCATCGAGGCGACCTCCTGGGTGATATCGAACCGGGTCACGCCGGTCAGGGTAATCAAATATCGGTTGTCCTCAGTCTCGGAGAATTGAACGATGCGGCCGGCGCAACCGGTTGGGTACAGCGGCGGAACGCCGGCTTGTTCCCTGGCCAGTTGCGGGACCTGTTCTTGGGCCTGTTCCGGTCCGGCGCTCGGTTGAATCATGCCGATCATCCGGTTGCTCGCCAGGGCATCGTCGAGCATCGCCAAATACCTTGGCTCGAAAATGTTGAGGGGCAGCCGTCCACCCGGCAACAGCAACACTCCGGCAAGCGGAAATACCGGCAAGGTGGCCGGGAGATCCGCAAAGCTCGTGGTGAATCCGGGTGCCCGCACCTATCAACCTTTCGCCGGTTTATCGCCGTTCCCAGCGCCGCTCGCCCCGATATAGTCCCGTCTTAAGGCGCCTTACGAGAAGAGAATTGAAGACAATCGCTTGCGTGCGTCGACCGTCACCGGATCGGTGTGGCCAAAAACCTCGAACAGTTTGAGCAGTTGCTTGCGCGCCGCCTCTTCGTTCCAAGCCCGATTGATCCGGATGCTTTCCAGCAGCGCATCCACCGCGCCTTCACGATCGTTCTGAGCATAAAGCGCCATCGCCAGATCGAAACGGGCGTCGAGATTTTTCGGATCGGCCTCAACGGCGGCCCGAAGATCGCTAAGCTCGCCAACGTCGGCGCCAGCCGCCGCCAGGTCGAGCTGCGAGATTACCGCCAGGATCTCCGGGGCTTTTTTCTGATCGTCCGGCATATCCTCGATCATCTTCTGCGCCTGCTCGATCTCGCCCAAGGCAATCAGACTTTTGGCAAGCCCGGCGAAGCCCCGAATATTGGTCGCGTCATGCTGCAGAACCTGACTGTAAAGCCCGCCAGCACCCTGGAAATCCTCTTGGACCAGCATCTCGTCGGCGGCGTCCAATGCCTCGTCAAGCGGCGAGTCTCCCGCTGCGCCGTCGGTCAGCTTCTTGATGAACTCGCGAACCTTGCTTTCAGGCAAGGCGCCGGCGAAACCATCGACCGGCTGGCCGTCCTTGAACGCAAACACCGCCGGAATTGATTGCACCCGCATTTGCTGGGCGATTTCCGGGTTCTGATCGATATCGACTTTCACCAAGCGCACCGCACCGGCAGCCTCACGCACGACCTTTTCGATCACCGGCCCGAGGGTTTTACACGGCCCGCACCAAGGCGCCCAAAAATCGACGATCACCGGAACCGTCGCCGATGCCTCGACCACGTCGGCCATAAAGGTGGCGGTGGTCGAATCTTTAATAACGTCTGCCCCAGCGCCCCCTGACGCCGCGGCGCCTCCATTAATCAGCGTTTCCATCCCAAACCCTCACTCTTCCCGGATATCTATCCGTTCCTGTGGCCCGTTCCTGTGGCCCGTCCATATGGCGTTGTCGTCCGTAAAGACAAGGCCCGTCAATCCCCAACGTCCAGATCCACCACCATCGGTTCATGGCCGCAGGACCGGATAAAGACCATCAAATCCTCCGGCGTGATCGCCGTGGTCATCTCATTTGAAATCGGATGGTAGTTGAGCGGCGTGAAGGCCAGCATCGCCTTATCGAGAATCACCGTAACCTGGTGGTCGGTATCATTGATCAACGCCAAGGGCGAAACCGCGCCGGGAATGACGCCGAGCACCCGCATCAACCGATCAGCACTACCGAACGAAAGCCGGTCGGCGCCGATTTTTGGCCCCAAGGCCTTCAGATCAATGCGCAGATCTTCGCGACAGACCACCAGCCACATCCGGCTCTTGCGGTCTCGTAAAAACAGGTTCTTGCAATGCCCGCCCGGCAGATCGCCTCGCATCTGCTTGGATTGCTCGACGGTGAACAACTCGGGATGTTCGTGCGTCGAGGCCTCAATGCCAAGCGCCATAAGGCGAGCCAACACATCCGCCGATCCAGCCTTGGGCGCGTCGTCCCGCCCGGTCAATTCAATTTGCTGGTCCATCACCCGTCACCCACGCCTCACCCTAACAAATCCGTTCGTACAGGTGACCCGTTGTACCGCGCCGGTCCAGCCATGACGAGCCCCCGGCCCAAACCCATCACATTCGGCAAAGGATCGCTTGCAAAGCGAGCCGCAGTGGGTATTATCCGGCTCGCTTTCGTCGTCGGCTCGTCGTGCCGGTGCGGGGTGCGGGCGTAGCTCAGGGGTAGAGCGCAACCTTGCCAAGGTTGAAGTCGTGAGTTCGAATCTCATCGCCCG
>JAQBUJ010000058.1 GCA_027623845.1 Pseudomonadota bacterium | reverse complement strand
GGTGGTACGAACCCGCGTGCCAGAGGCGTTGAAAATTCGGATCGTGTTAACTGGCAGCCCATAGACCTTGTGCCAGTGAAACACCGCCTGTTCGCCCTGATTCTTGCTGAGTGCATAGGGATATTGCGGCGCGATCGGATTGTTCTCGGTGGTCGGGGTGTCGGCCAAGCCGTAGCAGGAGGACGAGGCGGCATAGACGAGCTTTTTCACCCCCGCCCGCCGGGCGCCTTCAAGAATGCGCACGGTGCCCTGTACATTGACATCCATATAGTCGGCGGGTTTCTCGATCGATGGCACAATGTCGCCGATACCAGCGAAATGGAACACCAACCGGGCATCGGAAAACACCGTGTCTTCGGGCTCCAGATCGCGGATATCCCGGTGGTCCACCGCCAAATCCGGATTTCCATCGTGATGCGCCAGATTGACCGCATGGCCGCCGGTAAAATTGTCGATAACCCGAACCGAGTAGTCTTTCTCCAGCAACAAATCGACCATGTGAGAGCCAATGAACCCGGCTCCGCCGGTGACAATGGCAATCGGCTTCGACGTCATGCCGCGTTCAGGCCTTTCATGCGTTTAACGTTGAAGTATCTGTCGTCATCCAGGCTGTTGGGCAGTTTGCTCTCACGGAAAGCCACGCACAGCTCGCGAACCGCATCCTCAACCGTATAGCGAGGTTTGAAGCCGATGGTTCGAGTGATCTTATCGGAATTGATGTGGTAGGAGCGCAGGTCATCGCTCGGCGTCGTCTCGATCTCGATCGACTCACGGCCCGGGACTTCCTTTTGCACGATCTCTTTCACCAACAGGGCGATGTCCATGATCGACATGTTTTGATAGCCGGCGTTGAAGGTTTGGCCGGCGATCTTCTCGTCCTCGATGGTCAGCAGAAGTTTGTACAGGTCGCACATGTCCTGGATGTTCAGGTTGGGGCGCAGCTGCGAGCCGCCAAACACGGTGATCTTACCGCGATTTACCGCGTGATTGGTCAATATGTTGACCGAAAGATCCAGACGCTGGCGCGGCGCGTAGCCGCAAAGCGTGGCCGGGCGGATGGTCACGCAGACGAAATCGTCGGACTGATGCTTGAACAGCAGCGGCTCGCACATGCCTTTGAACTTATTATATAGGGTGAGCGGAATCAGCGGGTGATCCTCGGTCACGTTCGGCACCTCGGAAACCCCGTAAACCGAACTTGTCGACGCATAGATAAAGCGCTTAACGCCCGCCTGTTTGGCGGCGATCACCAACGGCTCGAAAGCGTCATGATTCACCGTCTCGCTCAGGCTTTCATCGAGTTCGAAACTGGCGTCGTTGGAGATACAGGCGAGATGGATCACCATCTCTATTCCCTGCAGACTGGCGGAAAGTTTCTCGATGTCTCGAAGATCCCCGCCGACCACCTTCAGTTTCGGGTGGTCGACCGGTAGAAAATCGCACCCATAGTAGAGGATATCGTAGACGGTGACCTCATGACCCAGCTCAAGTAGCTGTGGAATCAACCGGCTTCCCACATATCCGGCCCCGCCGGTGATCAGTACTTTGCTCATGAAAATGTCCTCGAATGAAAACGTGGTGTCAGTCGGGCCCCGCCGCCCCGCTTGTTTTCCCCGCCGTCTCGCTGGATTTCAGCGTATAATCGGCTGCTTGAGCGTCGGTTCGGAACATCTTCACAGTCTCCAGGGAGAAGGTGTCGAGATCCTTGCCGACCGCGGCCATCTTGGCCAACAGATCATTCGTCATGGTGATGATCTGGCAGCCCATCTCATCGGCCTGGAAAAGATTGAGCAACTCACGCGGACTGGCCCACAACAACGCGGCGCCGGGTTGGCCGGCAAGGCAGTCGAGGCAGGCCCGCATCAGCGGGATCGGGTCGCGCCCGGTATCGGCAATCCGGCCGGCGAATACCGAAACAATCGACTGGCTTTCCGGATGCAGCGCCGCCGCGACGGTGCGGACTTGATCGACCGTCATGATCGCCGTGACATTCACCATAATGCCGTCGCCGCTCAGTCGGGCGATAAGATCGGCGCTGGATTGCCCAAGCGTGTTGGTGATCGGAATCTTCACGTTGACGTTGCGACCCCAACCGGCGATCAGACGGGCTTGCCTATCCATGTCGTCGAAATTGTCGGCAAAGACCTCAAACGATATCGGTCGATCGGGGATGCGTTCCAGGACAGATTTCGCGAAAGCCTCGTAGTCGGTAATCCCGGCTTTACGCATCAGGGTCGGGTTGGTAGTGAAACCAGCGATCCGCGGGTCGGCGTACATCGCCAGCATCCCGTCAAGATCGGCGCCATCGGCGAAAATCTTGATCTTCAGGGCATCAAGTTGGCTCATTGGCGCGCGCTTTTCCTGTCCAGTTCCGTCCGGCCAACGCCCAATCCATCGGACAGGGCGCCGCCGCATGACACCAGTCTCGGAATCCCGATCCATATGGTATCCGCCGGCTTGCGAGAGGGTCGAGCCCTCAATCCATGGCGCAACAACGGTAATTCCGTGGAAGTGCTGCCAGCTAGGATGTAATAAGACCAAAGCGGCTGGGTCGCAAGTTGCATCACGTCGCGCCGCTGGTCGCCACTGAGTTGGTGCGAAAAGCCGCTGTATTCGGAGGTTTCGTGCCTCACCGACATCATGAATTAGGCCCGATGACCAGACTCGACGCCCCCACTGAGATTTCTATCCCGACGCGGTTGATTCGCGACGGCTATCTCGAAATTGTCGGCCCGGCCTGGAAAACCCCGGCAGGCGCCGACCGTTTCACGTTGTTTATACCGGTAGATTTACTTGGTGATCCCTCGACGCAGGTCTTGCTGCGTGACGAATATGCCGGAGACGGCTACGAAGCCAGGGAGCGTCGTCTCACCGACCAGCTACTGCCGACAAACTGTCTTTTCCTGGATATAGGCGCCCACTGGGGCATTTACTCTCTTCATGCATTGACCGCGTCGGCAGACGTCCAGGTGATTGCGGTAGAGCCCGACCCAGACAATCTGATACATTTAATATACAATTTGGCGTCGAATCGACTTGATGGACGAGCCAAGGTCGTCGCGGCGGCGGTGGCCGATCGGGCCGGGTCCCAGTGGCTGAAGCGAAACACCGCGATGGGACATCATCTTTTCGAGGATCGCGCGCGCGCCGGGCGCAAGGCTATCGCGGTACCGACGGTAACCATCGACGACCTTGTCGCCGAATGTGATCCGGACGGCGTGCGCCCGGTGTGGATAAAGCTCGATATCGAAGGACGGGAGCGCGCTGCGCTCGCCGGGGCGGTTACGGTATTGAGGGCGGGCCGGGTCGCCGGCATTTTATGGGAATCGAACGCGGGCGGGATGGTTAATCCAGAGACCGAGGACATCGTCGCGATGTTGCGTGAACATGGTTTCACGACCCATGAGGTTAATCGGCATTATCGCCTGTCAGTTCCGCTCAAAGGTGCTGTTCCAAACTTGGGTTCAGCCGAAAAATAGAAAGTTTTTCTTCAAATTATCTCGCGAGGACTTCAAATCGTCTCGGAGGGCCGGTATCCGCGATGACTATCTGAGTTCCGCCAGCGCCGCTACAGCTTGCCCGGCCGCCGCGTCCCAGGTGAAACGGGAGCGAATGCGAGCGCCTGCCGCTTCACCACGGGTCCGGGCGGCGGATGGGTTCTCATATACCTCCCGCATGCGACGGCGCAAATCCGCCGCATCGGGTTCCGCCCACATTCCGAAATCGCCGTCGGACGATTCGAAAAAAGGTATGGCGATTGGCGTCATCCGGCAAGAAACCCGATAGGATTCGGGCCCCAGATAGTCCCTTGGCGCGCTATGATCGGTGGTGATGACCGGCAACCCGCAGGCCATCGCCTCGATGATCGGCAAGCCCCAGCCCTCGGCCCGTGACGGCGCGACGAAAGCGTCACACGCAGTATAGAGCCCAGCCAGAACATCATGCCGCGCGACAGGTGGAATAAACACCAAACGCTCCGGGCGACGGAGTTCCAGGGCGCGCAGTTCGGCGCCGATGTCGAACCCCGGTTCGTGGTGATTGTGGCAAGCCAGGATCAGCAGGGCGTCGTCTCGCGGACCGAACTCGTTGTCGAAGGCGCGTATCAGCGTTTTTGTCCCCTTTCGGTCCTCGAAGCGGCCAATGTGCAGGAACTTAAAACCGGCGCGCTCGGATATAACCGGTGTCGCCGGTACATTCGGATGGAACAGCGCCGGATCAACGCCCTCGGGAACGACATGGATGCGAGCTGGATCAATTCCGCTTCGAGCCATCACGGCGGCCCCCCAATGCGACGGTGTCCAGACTTGGTCCGCTGATGAGAGTGATTCGAGCCAATCACCCGGAAATCGCGTCGATTCCCACACTGTATATATGACCCGTGGTCCCGGGGCGTCTCGCAGCACCGCGCCGGCTAAATTCCCATACATCAACGCGACCGAGATTATCGGCTGATCAGCGTAGAGTCGCTGCAGGGCTTCCCGGTCTTGCTTGAACGGCCCCTCGAGAACGAACATCGGCGAAACTGCGGTCGGGATCCGGCAGGCCAGGGCGGAGAAAAACCCTCGAGCGTGCACATTGTATCCGAACGGGCCATCAACCCAGCCAATACCGTGGACGATCGCCGACCGATGCCACCCAACGGGGTGGGCCGCAGCAACATCAAGCCGGTGATCTGTCATCGTGGCCCTTATATTTCTGGATATTGCCGGCAGCTCAGCTTCCTTGGCGAGGGCTTACGGCAAAGCCGCCGCCAGCCCTGGTCCGCCCGCGGCTTTGCCGGGTCATGATAAACTTTGCCGGGTCATGATAAACATAGTCCAATAGATCGGAAAATTCCTCGCCTTCAGGTTTCTCCATAACCGTCGAATTGAGCGCGAGCAAGAAAGAGGCCATCGAACGATACGTCCAGGAACGTGATGACTGAAGGCTATTCAACAAATATCTCGGTTATCGGTTGAAGGTTTTGCGGTAAGCCATTCTGACGAAAGAGATCGTGCCGCCAAGTCGGACCGGGAAGCCGGAATTTCGGCAAATACGGCGAAAATCTTCAATTTCCTGTGTCTGCGCCGCCTCCAGCCGTGTCTTTTTAGCAACACTAGTTCGCAAAACCATCCCGACAATGGCTAAAAACCACGGACTTACTGCTGATTAGCGGCTTGCCACACTCATTGTTTCAGTGTAATTAGTTTGGCAACTGAACTGGTCGCGGGCCGGCTTCAGGTTATTGGATTTGTGGCTCGACTGCCTCATCAACGAACCTGCATAGTGCATGGTGGATGGGGAGTAAGTCGGGTCACTGCCAAAAGAATCGGCTCAGATGCGCTAATGGGGACTTTCAATGGCATCAATCACCGGAACGACTTCTTCCGATAATCTTACCGGCACGGGTAACTCTGACGAGATCACCGGCCTCGTTGGTGGCGATACCATCAGTGCGCTTGGTGGCGCCGACTTGGTATACGGCAACGCTGGTCCTGACAGCATCCTGGCTGCAGGCGGTGCTGACACCGTGTTCGGCGGTCAAGACTCTGACATCATCGACGGTAACGACGGTAACGACGTGCTGTACGGCAACCTTGGCAATGATACGCTGACGGGTGCTGGCGACGCGGATTTGCTGTTTGGCGGTCAGGGCAATGACTCGCTCGTGGCTGGCAGCGGCTCCGACGTTGTGTACGGCAACTTGGGCAACGACGTTGTTCAGGCTGGCGACAGCGCGGACACTGTTTTTGGCGGCCAGGGCAATGACGCGGTCACCGGCGGTGCCGGCGATGACGTTATTTACGGCAACCAAGGCAATGACACGTTGATCGGCAACGGCGGCGATGACGGCCTTTACGGCGGTCAGGGCAACGACGCGATCAGCGCTGGCGACGGTGCTGATCTGGTCTTTGGCAATGTTGGCAACGATACGTTGTTTGGTAGCGGCGGCGCCGACACGCTTTACGGCGGTGACGGTAACGACGTGCTGAATGGCGGCTCTGAAGCTGATCTGATCTATGGCAACGGCGGCGCGGATACGATTTCGAGCGACGTTGGCAATGATACGGTTCAAGGCGGCGCCGGCAATGACCTTGCTTACGGCTCGGCTGGCAACGACGTGCTGATCGGCGGCACCGGAGCGGATACGCTTTATGGTGGTATCGGCAATGATCAGCTGACCGGTGGCGGCGACAACGACATTCTCACGGGTCATCTGACCGGTGCGTTTGGTGGTGCCGATACGCTTTACGGTGGTGATGGCGCTGATACGTTGTTCGGTGGTTCGACCCTGGCTGATGTGTTGTACGGCGGTGCCGGCGGTGACAGCCTGATTGGTGGTACGGCTGCTGATACGATGTTCGGCGGCAGCGGCAACGACGCCCTGGACGCGAGTTCGGACGGTGGTGCTGATCTGCTGTATGGCGAAGACGGCAACGATACTCTGAATGCCGGTTCGGACGGCGACACCTTGTATGGTGGGGTTGGTAACGATGTTCTGTACGCGGCTTTGGCTGGCGGCACGGACAACGGTGGCGAGCTGCTTTACGGTGGTGACGGTAACGACACTCTGTACGCCGGCTCGGCGATCACCGGTAATGCCGATACGCTGTATGGCGGAGACGGTGCTGACAAGTTCGTGGTTGCCACGAATGTGACCCTTGCGACGATTACAGGTGCTGTGATCACCGGTGCGGACGTGTTCAGCTTCACGGACGGTACGGACAAGATCACGTTGCTGGGCTTTGGCTTCACGAACTCGGGTGATCCTTCACTGCACGCGCCAACGTCGACGACGTTCTCCAGTGACAGCTCGATTGCCCTTGTGGGGAACGCGACCAACAATCTGGTCGAGGTTTACCTGAATGGTGCTGGTGCCGGTGACTATGCGAAGATCACCGTAAATGGTGTGACGACGCTGGATCTGACGGACTTCGAGTTCTCCTGATCCAAGTCAGACCAATCAAGCGGGTGGTGCTCTTCGGAGCGCCACTTTGCTTTTGGGCTACCGGTTGCCTGTCGCGTAGATAGTCGCCACTCGCGACAAACAGAAAAACGGGCCAAAACCTAGTGAACCCATCTGGCTCACAAAATGGTTTGACGTCCCGTTGTTGGATCGGTTACCACGGCTCGTGTTTGCTATCGGGTAAAAAATGACCAGTCAGCCATCGCGTTTTGAAGAGCAACTCTCAGAATGCAAACAAGCGATTGCTTCAAATGAGCTCCAAAGAGCCAAGATTCTGGCCCAGGAGTTGTTGTCGGCGAATCCCACGTCTGTGGATTCTTACAATCTGCTCGGTAACGTCGCCATCAGATCCAACGAAGCGAGTCAGGCTGTGCGGTGGTTCAATGCCGCAGCGCAATCAGATCAAAACAAAACTATTGCGCCCAGGCTGAACCACGCCATGGCTCTTGAAATGGCGGGGCGCGACGACGAAGCATTCGAAGCATATCAATCACTGCGGCAGACCAACCCCACCCATCAAAAAATCTGCGAAAAATACGCCCGTTCCCTTTTCGGACGTGACGAATACAAGGAATGCCTCCTGGCTCTCAATGATCTTGAGGGCTATGCATTCGACACCCACTACATGCGAGGGCGTTGTCGCCTCGAACTGGGACAATCAGCTAAAGCGGTGGCGGATTTTCGTGAGGCGCTCAACCTCCGACCGGCCTATCCACAGGCATTAAAATCACTTGGCCAGGGATTGGCGCATATCGGACGGCAAGACGAAGCGCTGGCCATTCTGGTGCCGATGCAGCATCAACAGCCCGAAGACGAGGACCTCAATTACACCCTCGGACGAATTTACTACGACCGCGGGGACCTGGAAAAGGCACGCGACTTTCTGACCACAATAATTCCTGGAAAAATCCACCAATTCGAAGCTAATCGCCATTTGGGCATCATCCACCGACGGTTGGGCTCGGATGTAGACGCGGTCCCGTATCTCGCGGCGGCGGTGGGTTTAAGGGCCGATGATTACACGAGCTTCGACCATCTTGGAGAAGCGCTCCGCGCCCTTGGACGCCTTGAAGAACTTAAGACGATGGTCATTTCGGTTTTGGATAAAAACCCCAACAACCCGTCGATTTGGAACGGTGCGGGCATTTTCTTGAAAATCGCAGAGGAAACCACTCTCAGCATTGAATATACGAAAAAGGCAGCGGAAAAATATCCAGACCAACCGATCATTCTCTTCAATCTCGCTCATATGATGAATGAATCAGCCCTCGCGGAGGAATCCGAGCCCTTTGCTAAGCGCGCGCTTCTCCTCAAGCCCGACTATGCCAAAGCTTGGAACGCGCTCTGCGTATCGCACTGCATGCCTTACAACCATGTCGACGCCCGCAAAGCGGTAGACCGGGCGTTGTTGATTGATAAAAACCTATCGTCTGCATGGTTGAATGTTGGGGTCTTGGAGCGCTCGGCGTGCCGTTTTAGCGAATCAATCGCGGCCATGCGCCATGCGATACACCTGAATAGCGAAGACTCCACGGCCCAGACCAACTTGGCATACGCTCTCTTGATGGCCGGTGAGATCGAACAGGGTTTTCGTCAATATGACAAAAGGTGGGACAATCCCGGATTTCCTTCCGCCCGTCGTCCATTCCCTCAAACAATTTGGGACGGTCGAAAATTACCGTATCACGGCCTTCTCATCTACATGGAACAGGGGATGGGCGATGAGATAATGTTCGCCTGGTACATGCACTTGGTCGCTCAGAAGACGAGCGAAGTGCTGGTCGAATGTGACAGCCGTTTGGTTGATTTGTTTAAGAGGTCGTTTCCAAATTTTAGTATCGTCGCCCGCAGCCAGCCACCGGCGCCCATCACCAAGGCCGAAAATCTGCGCTATAAGACGCCGGCTGGCCATATCCCTAAACATTTCTGGTTCGAAGCTCGCCAACACCTGAATCAAGTATGGCCGATTGCCACGCGTCCCATCGTTCGAACATCCGGTTATTTGACGCCGGCGTCCGACCGTCGGGCTCATTGGCGGCAATATTTGGACTCCTTTGGTGAGAAGAAACTGCGGATAGGAATTTGTTGGCGTAGCAGCGTCCATAATCGGGCGCGTGACCTTCAATATTTGGAGCCGGAGGAAATCGGCCAGTGTTTTGGACCCGGTTTTCTGGTGGTCAATCTGCAATATGATCACACCCGGGAAGAAACCGACCTTTTGGAAGAAGTAGGCCGGGAACGTGGTTATGAATTCGTGACGCCGTCGGATATAAATTTGCGTGATGATCTCGACGACCTGACGGCGCTGTGCGCGGAATGCGATATTGTCGTGACGCCACTGATTTCAACGGCATTCATGGCCGGTGCCGTCGGCACGCCGGCTTGGGTGTTTCGTTCCTCGGATGCCGGTCGGATTTGGCAGCAATTGGGGGCGCCGTTCGTACCCTGGTTCCCGTCCATGCGGATGTTCTTTCGGTTTCCAACCGACCCATGGTCGCTGACGATCGAAAAAATGCGGCAAGCCCTTGATGAGGTCGCTCACATGGACCCGGTTTGCTTTCGAACCATCGAGCAAGTCAACACACCGGACGCCTCCGACAGGAGCGATTAACCCGAGCCTAAAGGTCTTGGGTCGCCAACGGCGGGGATGGGATCAACGGTTTTCGCGCGGCCATCGGTTATTTCAAAAATTTCTTCAAACCAATATTCCTGCAAATTTCGCCCGGCGCCAATCCGATCAATGACCGCGAACAGGCCGGGTTCGGTAAGCGGGGTCAGCACGCCGTGCCAAGTGCCACGATGAAAATTGACCCCTTGCCCCGGTGCGGTAACAAAGGCCAGAGGCGTTCCTGGTGCGCCGCCGTTATCTGGTGCGACGATGACCAGAAAGGGATCCAGCGACATTGGAATAAACGCCTGCGAGCCCAAAGGGTGCCGCTCCATCATCTCCAGGCGGTAAGGTAGTGCCCGCGGCAGCGCTTTGAACAGGCTGATGCCAGCGTGACCATCGATGATTTCCGGGGTCGCCAGATCATGGTGGCGACCGCAAAATCCCTGATTGATAATCTGGTCGGGCAGGTCTTTGAGACCGATCAGGTCGCCGAATGTCGAAAAAGCGGTGGCGGTCAGCGGTTGGGTTTGCAGGGAGCGGTGCATTCTTGGTTGCGTTCCATAGGGCGAAAAAGGCGGCTGACCCAGCGGGCCAGAAATACTAGATCAGACCCTAATACCGCCGATAGCCAAATTCGCCCATGCCAACAGCCGCAATCCGTTTGCCGACGGGATTTTGGGACGCCTGTGCCGATCATCGCCAATCCTCGCTTCTGTTGATCGCGCCGGCTTCTTGCAATTGCTCAGGGCATTGATAGGTTGCGGTCAATAGGCCCAGGGCGACGTAGAAACTGATTCGCGCGGTTTTGACCGCCAAAGCATTCCCCCGACTGGAGGATGAAATCGATGCCGGATCCAATCGTTTTGGATGTATCTCCCTTGGAGGCGCGCTGGCAAACTCTGGACCCGTTTTTGTTTTGCGTTCATCACGATGACGCCTATCCGCCGGGAAACGAAGAATTGGGGCCGAAGGCAAGCTCATACCGCCTTCCATTGATCAGAACCCATTTGCCCAATCCCGGGTTCCGATGGACATTATGGTCCACGGT
>JAQBUJ010000057.1 GCA_027623845.1 Pseudomonadota bacterium | reverse complement strand
CCGCGGCGAACAACATCATCGCCACGACCGCGACAATGAAGACGAACACCGCCTTGCCAAAGCTGACGTCCATCAACAGCAATTCGGTATTGAAGATGAAGAGGAAGGGCAGCAGCGCGGTGCGAATATCGTACATGAATCCTTGGATACCGGTCTTGATCGGATCACCGCCGGAGATCGCCGCCGCCGCGAAGGCGGCCAGCCCAACCGGCGGCGTGTCATCCGCAAGGATGCCGAAATAAAACACGAACAGATGCGCCGCCACCAACGGGATAATCAGGCCGCTTTTGGCGCCGAGCACCACAATGATCGGCGCCATCAGCGAAGAGACGACGATGTAATTCGCCGTGGTCGGCAGCCCCATTCCCAGAACCAGACTCATCACCGCGACCAGGACCAGCATCAACAACAGATTGCCGCCGGCCAACGCCTCGATGAACGCACCGATGACCTGATGGGCGCCGGTCAATGAAATCGTGCCGATGATCATCCCCGCCGCGCCGGTGGCGACGCCAATACCGATCATGTTGCGGGCGCCGGAGATCATCCCATCCGACCATTCGCCAAAGCTGCGCCGAAACTTGACGCCCAGATCCGACTCGCCCCTGAGGAACGCCTTTAACGGATGCTGGGTGAGGGCGATGATCGACATCAATATGCAGGCCCAGAACGCCGCGAGGCGAGGCGAGAGTTTGTCCGGGGTCGGCAAAATGCACCAGATCAGCACGATGATCGGCAGGAAATAGTACAGTCCGGTAATCGCTACGTCGCTGGCTCGAGGCAAGGTCTCGATCGGCGCGTTAGGGTCGTCCATCTCAAGATCCGGGTGGCGTGAGGCGAACCAGATCAATGCGCCATACGCGACCAGGGTCATCGCCGCGACGCTCCAGAAAGTCATTTCCGGCGCCATTTTACGCACCCAGGTGTCGACTAGAAAAACGCCGACGAAAAGCACCGCGATGGCGATGAAGCCGGTCAGAAAGCCGATCAATTTGCGCGCCGCCGTCATTGTCGAAGGCGGTTTTTGCATACCCTTCAGGCCCATTTTAAGGGCCTCGATATGGACGATATAAATCAACGCGATATAGCTGACCAATGCCGGCAGCAGCGCGTGTTTTAGAAGGTCGGTATAGGGCACCCCGGTAAACTCGGCGATCAGAAACGCGGCGGCCCCCATGACCGGCGGCGTCAGCTGCCCATTGGTCGAGGAGGCGACTTCAACCGCGCCGGCTTTCTCGGCCGAGAACCCGGTTCGTTTCATCAGTGGGATGGTGAAAGTGCCGGTGGTGACGGTATTGGCGATGGAGGAACCGGAATACAATCCACTCAAGGCCGAGGCAACCACCGCCGCCTTGGCGGGACCGCCGCGCAGGTGGCCGAGCAAGGCGAAGGCCAGCTTGATGAAGTAGTTGCCGGCGCCGGCTTTCTCCAGGATCGCCCCGAACAGCACGAACAGAAAGATCAAGGTCGCGGAAACCCCGAGCGCCACGCCGAACACGCCTTCGCTCTGCATCCAGAAATGCCACATCGCCTTGCCGTAGGACGCGCCCTTCCACTGGATATCATCGGGCAACCAACGGGCGTCGCCAAAGAACACGTAGAGCATGAAAATACTGGTGATCACCACCAGGGGCAGGCCAAGGGCGCGATAGACACAGATCAACAGGACCACCAGGCCGATGCTGGAAAAGATCAGGTCTTCGCGGGTCGGCAGGCCGGAGCGGTCGGCGATCGCTGCAAAATTGAAGACGATGTAGAGGCAAGAGGCAACGATCAGCGCGCCGAGGGCCCAGTCATACCAAGGGATGGTGTCGCGCCGACTGCCTTTCAACAACGGAAACGCCATCGCCGCCAGAAAGCCGGCGAATGACAGATGGATAAGCCGGGCGGTTGAATCGGTGATGACGAAAAGCGGTATCCTCGTCCATTCCGCTAAATCAAACGGCAGCGCCGAGGCGATGTAGAGATGAAAAATCGACCAAACGAAGGCGATTGTCGGGATCAGGTTCTTTTGCCAGCCGACCGGGTCGCGACCGCCGGAATCGACAGAGGCCGCAAGGCCTTCGGCGGCGTGGGCGCCGGTGATGGCGTCGGTCATCGAACTATCCCCCCAAACGAGGTTACCCTCGCTCGATAACGCGGCTGGCGCTAGATGTTGTCATTGGATCGGCGGCGAATAAAACCGGCGGGAAGGTCCGTACCCTCCCGCCGGTGTCTCGGTGGCTATTTCCAGCCACGTTCCTTGTAGTATTTGAGAGCCCCCGGATGCAGCGGGGCCGAGAGGGAATCGCTGATCATTTCCTTCTCGTTCAAGTTCGCGAAGGCGGGGTGCAGCTTCTTGAAGCTGTCAAAGTTCTCAAACACCGCCTTGACCACCGTGTAGACCACCTTGTCCGGCACATCGGCCGAGGTGACGAAGGTCGCGCCGACGCCGAAGGTCGTGATGTCTTCCTTGTTGTTGTACATAACGGCCGGAATCTTGGCGACCCGGTAGTAGGCGTTGTCGGCGATCAGCTTGCTGATCTCGGGGCTGACCGCATTGACCAGATGCGTGGCGCAACTGGCGATCGATTCTTGGGTCAGGGCCGAGGGATGGCCGACCAACCAAAAATATCCGTCGATCTTGCCGTCGCACATTGCCTGGCCGGTCTCGGCGGATTTCATCTGCGCTGCGAGTTTCAGGTCGCCGCGGCTCCAGCCCATGGCCTTTTCGATCACCTCATAGGTGCCGAGCGTGCCGGAACCGGGATTGCCGATATTGATCCGTTTGCCCTTGAAATCGGTGATGTTGTTAATGCCGGAATCATCACGTGCGATGATCGTGACCGGCTCGGGATGGACCGAGAACACCGCCCGCAGCTTTTTGAAGGCGCCCTTGTCCTGGAACTTCGAGGTGCCGTTATAGGCGTGATACTGCCAATCGGACTGGGCGACGCCGAACTCAAGCTCGCCGGCGCGAATGGTGTTGATGTTGTAGATTGAGCCACCGGTGGATTCCGCCGAGCAACGGATGCCGTGCTCCTTGCGTTGCTTGTTGACCAGGCGGCAAATCGCGCCGCCGGTGGGATAGTAAACGCCGGTTACCCCGCCGGTGCCGATCGAGACGAATTGTTGTTCCGCCGCCTGAGCCGCACCACCGACGCCGAGCGCCAGGGCGAGCGCCGTGGCGCCAATAAGCTGCTTCATCATCCTGAATCTCCTCTGAAAAATTGGGCTGATCACAACTGCCAACCTTAATGACAATCAAAACCGTAACACATGGGTGATGGCGTTGCGAAGCTCGCGTTCACCGGGTGGGAAACGCTGCGAGAGCCAGGCTGATGCCTTTGATTTAAAGAAGCAATATGTGAACAAATGGCCTGCTCGCAACGATTGCAATTCCAGCGCACATACGAGAAGCCGGTCGGCGCCTTGGGCCTTTGAGCGGGGATTGTGACAGGGCGGTTCGTGGATCGATAACGGGACCGAAAGGATGGGGCCGGACGAAAGGGAAAATCGTCACGCAATATGCGCGCTCGTGTCGAGCGTGAAGAAACAGAGGGGCCGGCCGGAGGCGATTGAAGCTATTGCGGCTTAAAGATCTTAGGGTTCCGCACCGGCAAAATTGGCTCAATCAATCGCTTGGCGGGGCCAGCCTTGCGCAAGCGATGATTAACTTTGACACGTAACTGGACACGTCACGCGACTCCAACTTATCTCCGGCTTTTGCAACAGCATCAAATCTAGCCTGCAGGTTTTCCCGATGGGTTGCCGCAGGATATTCTTCCATACCCGTTAGTGTGTGGATATCAGGAGAGACGGTTGGGTCCGGGGCGAACTCCAACTCACTTTCGTCCACCTGCTCCAAGAGCTGCAAGGCTCTCCCTAGATCAGCCAAAAGGACGGATTTTGCCATTTTTCTTCCAATCAGAGTTTGAGTTGCCTGACGGAGACCTGACTATATCGCTATCGAATGGATCTGTTCTTAATGTATCGTATCGTCGTCCCCACCATTGTTGAGGCCGGGATTTCCCTGGTAAGAGTCTCCCAACCAGAAAAGTGTCGCTCGGATCAGGTTCAACAACAACCTTCTTGCATCTGAGAGGCCCGAAGGCCTGCCCGGTCGATAGAGGGGCGTCTTTGGCCTGAGCCATGAAAGCGGCCATCGCATTTCCGATGCCTCGATCGCCCGCGGCTCGGGGCTATGCCAGCAAACCCACCATCCACTATCATCGCCGCTTCCGAGTAGCGGACAATTGGAGTCTTCGATGAGCGTTAACACCATTACCGGTCGATCCGCCTTTATCGCCCTGCTGAAGGACGAGGGGATTACCCACATGTTCGGCAATCCCGGCACCACCGAACTGCCGATCATGGACGCGCTCACCGAGCATCCCGACATGAACTACATGATGAGCATGCAGGAATCGCTGGTGGTCTATATGGCCGAGGGCTATTCGCGCGCCTCTGGAAAGCTGTCGGCCTGTAACGTTCATGTGGCGCCGGGGCTGGGTAACGCCATGGGGGCGATCTATGCCGCGAAATTCGCCAACACGCCGGTGATCATCACCGCCGGCCAGCAGGAGCTGGGTCATGGCCTGACCGAGCCGCTGCTCTATGATCCACTGGTGCCGATCGCCGAACCGCTGGTGAAATGGGCGGTCGAGGTAACCCGTTTGCAGGACCTGCCGAGGATCGTCCGGCGCGCCGCCAAGATCGCCATGACACCGCCGATGGGGCCGGTCTTCATCTCGCTGCCGGGTGATATCCTGAACGAGGAGGGGGCGATCGAGTTGGGATCGCGCACCCGGGTCGATACCAAGGTGCGACCGGTCGACGCCACGTTGGAGCGTTTGGCCGAGCGGATTCTCAGCGCAAAGAACCCGGTGATCGTTGCTGGTCACGAGCTTGCCACCGACAGCGCGTTTGACGAGGCGGCGGCCTTCGCCAGCTTGGTCGGCTGTCCGGTCTACCAACAAACAGTACAGTATGGCGCCCATTTTCCGTCTGAGCATCCGGCCTATATGGGCTCTCTCACCCGCGATCAACAGCAGGTGCGGGATACCTTGTCGCCGTATGACCTGCTCATCGTGCTGGGCGCCGATGTTCTCAGGATGTCGGTCTGGGCCCCGGTCGAGCCGCTGCCGGAGGGGATGGCGATCATCCAAATCGGTCAGCGTGACTGGGAGATGGGTAAGAACTTCCCGACCGAGATCGCCGTGCGCGCCGATATCAAGGAAACCTTGAAGGCGCTGAACCCGGTGATCGCCAGCAAGGGAGGCGCCGCGCAGGCGGCCAAGGCCAAGGCCACCATCGATGCTCTGGCGTCGAAGAACTGGAGCGCCAAGCGGGCCGCCCTGGTCGCCAAGCTGACCGCCGATCAGGGCGGGGCGGTGATCGATCCTTCCTGGATGGTGATGAAGGTCATCGACACCATGCCCAGGAACACCATCATCGTCGATGAGGGCATCATCAGCACCCGGGCGCTGAACGCGTTGCTGCCCTATCGGGACCCGACTTCATTGTATGGCATGGCCAGCGGCGGCATCGGCTGGGGCGTGCCGGCGGCTTGCGGGGTTCAGGCGGCCTATCCGGACCGCCCGGTGATCGCGATCATCGGTGACGGCAGCTCAATGTACTCGATCCAGGCGTTGTGGACGGCGGCGAACCAGAAACTGCCGATCACCTATATCATCTGTGACAATGGCGGCTATCGGATCATCAAGGAACGGCTGTACGCCTTCCATGGCAATGACAATTTCATCGGCATGGATTTCAAGGAACCTGCCGTAGATTTCGTCGGCTTGGCGACATCGCTCGGGGTGCCGTCGAGCCGGGTTTCCAGTCATGACGAGTTGGTTCCGGCGCTGGAGGCGGCGCTGGCCAACCGGGCCGGCCCGAACCTGCTCTGCGTCAGCGTCGATCGCGGCCGGTTTTAGGAGCGGCCGAGGTGATCAAGCATGTTGGGTTTATCGGCTTCGGCGAGGCTGGTTCGAACTTTTCCGCCGGACTTCGTGAAGCCAACCCGGCTCTGAAGATCACCGCCTACGACATTCGCTTCCCGTTAGAGCCGGCGCTGCAAACCAAGGCGGCGGCCTTGGGCGTTACCGCTGTCGGCGCCGTCGACGCCAGCATCGCCGAGCCGGATTTGGTGTTTTCTTTCGTCGTCGCCAAGGCCTCGGTCACGGTGGCGGAGGCCTCGGCGAAAGTCATGCGGGCCGGGCAAATTTATGCCGATTGCAATTCCTCCTCACCGCAGATGAAGCAGCAGGTCGCAGCGGCGTTGGAGGGCGCCGGGGTTAAGATGGTCGACTGCGCCGGTCCAATGGTAGCGTAACAAATATGCCCCTCACCCGTGCCATGGCCAATGCCGGAGGAATGGGTCCCGGCCTGCGCCGGGATGACGGTTTTTGTAGGCGCCGGCGATCACCTGCTTTTCAACGAATTTCATCCGTCGCCCTGGCGAACGGCAGGGCCCACGCCTGAGGCTATTCGGCGGCGTGAATGGTGGAAAATGGCGAAATATTTTCCATCATCGCCAATCTTGACGCGAAATTTAATACGTCGCTCTTCCGCCGGTGACATCAAACACCTGTCCGGAAGTGAATGAGCATCGCGGGCTGGCGATCCAGGCGACAGTGTCGGCAATTTCCGTGACGGTGGCGAGACGGCCCATCGGCATCCGCGATTTGACATCGGCGATATAATCCTCGGTCATCTCCGCCAACAGCTCGGTTTCGGCCATCGCCGGGGCCACCGCGTTGGTCAACACGCCGGTTTTGATCAGCTCCTTGGACAGCGCCTTAGTGAGGCCGATCACCCCGGCCTTGGCGGCGCTATAGGCGGTGGCGCGGGCGTTACCTTCTTTGCCGGCGATCGAGGCGATGTTGATGATACGGCCATAACCACGGTCGACCATATGCGGCACCACCGCCTTGCAGCAGAGGAACACGCCGGTCAGATCAACCCCGATCACCTTGTGCCAATCGGCCTCGCTATAGTCTTGGATCGGCACCGTTGGGCCGTTGACGCCGGCGTTGTTGACCAGAATATCGGCTTGACCGAGGGCGGCGAGGGTGCGCTCCAGGGCGGCCTCGATCGAGGCGAGACTGGTGACGTCGACAATCTCGGCATGGGCGAACACCGAGCCGTTCGCCTTGACCGGCGGCGCGATGTCCCAACAGGCGATCCGGGCGCCAAGCTCGTTAAGGCGTTGGGAGAGGGCAAAGCCGATCCCGCGCGCCGCCCCGGTGACGATCGCCACCTGTCCGTCGAGTTCCATCATTCGTACTCCCGCTCCGGCCACCATGGATAGAAGGCGGGCATATCGGTGCTTGGTTTCATCGAGAAGTTTGGCGGGCGCTTTTCCAGAAAGGATTCCACCCCCTCTCGGACATCGCTGGCCCGGCCCATTTGGGCGATGCCGCGAGAGTCGATTTTGTGCGCCTCCATCGGGTGGTCGGCGCCCAGCATCCGCCACATCATTTGCCGGGACAGCGCCACCGACACCGCCGAAGTGTTGTCGGCGATTTCCCGGGCGATCTCCCTGGCCCGGTCCAGCAAGTCTTCCGGCGGCACGACCTCCTTGACCAGGCCGCCGGCCAGCGCCTCGGCGGCATCGAAGACCCGGCCCGAGAAGACCCATTCAAGGGCTTGGGAAATACCGACGATGCGCGGCAGGAACCAGCTGGAGCAGGCCTCCGGCACCACGCCGCGGCGGCTGAACACGAAGCCGAAACGCGCGTTCGTCGAGGCGATGCGGATATCCATCGGCAGCGTCATGGTGACGCCGATCCCGACGCCGGCCCCGTTGATCGCGCCGATGACCGGTTTCTTGCTCTCGAAAATCCGCAACGACACTTGCCCGCCGCCATCGCGGAACGAGTCGTCAAAGTGAAAAGTATCCCCGCCCTTCGACAGATCGGCCCCGGCGCAGAACGCCCGCCCGGCTCCGGTGACGATAATCACCCGTACCTCATCGTCTTCGTCGGCGCGGCCAAAGGCGCCGATCAACTCCTCGCGCATGGTCGCGGTGAAAGCGTTGAGCTTTTCCGGCCGGTTCAAGGTGATCGTCGCGATGCGCTCCTCGACCTCGTATTTGATATGCTGATAGGGCATGAACACCTCGGCCATCCGCCCGCGCCTCCCGTCCTCAAAACCGCCAATAACCGCCGTCGATCAGGAAATCCTGACCGGTATGATAGGCCGAGGCGTCGCTGAGCAGATAGACCGCCAGACCGCCGAAATCGCTGGGCTGTCCCCAGCGCCTGAGCGGGATGCGCTTGCCGGCGTTCGCGGCGAATTTCTCGTTCGCCATCAGTCCTTCGGTCATGTCGGTGGCGATCCAACCGGGTTGGATGATGTTCGAGGTAATGCCGTAGCGCCCGAATTCCACCGCCAGGGCATAGCTCATCGCGTTGAGACCGCCCTTGGTCGCGGCGTAATGCTCGTTACGGGCGGCGCCGGAAATCGAGGCCATGGAAGACGTGGCGATCAGCCGCCCGCCGGGATCGCCGTTTTCCGCCCGTTCCAGCATGTGGCGCAGCGCTGCCTGGTAGGTGAAGAATACGCCGTCGAGGTTAACGCCGAGCATGCGGCGCCACTTTTCCTCGGTGATTTCGAGAAACGAGTTCTCGCGACCGGACATGCCGGCATTGGCGAAAACGCCGTCAACCCGGCCCAAGGACTGCAACGTCTCGGCGAAGCTCGCATCGACCTCGGCTTTGCTGGAGACGTCGCATTGCAGGGCCATGGTCTTCACGCCATGCCCGGACAGGGTTTTGAGCGCCGTCGCGTTTTTCGCCGCATTGGTGCCCCAGATACAGATATCAGCCCCGGCCCGGGCCATGGCGTCGGCCATTCCAAGACCAATGCCGCCATTGCCGCCGGTCACCAGGGCGACCTTGCCGCGTAAATCGAATGAAGTCTCGCTCATCGCTTGTTCAAGTCCCATTCCATGCTTTTTTAAGTCCCGCTCCAGGCCGGGGGACGCTTTTCGGCGAAGGCCAACGGGCCTTCGGTCGCGTCGGCGCTGGCTGCCATGACGTCGATGGCTGGATGGCGTGTGGCCATGGCCTCGGCCAGCGACAGGGTCAATCCGTCCATCGCCGCCTGCTTGGTCGCCCGCACCGCCAGCGGGGCGCCGGACAAGATTGAGGCGATCAGATTGTTGGTCGCGGCGGTCAGGTTTTCCGGCGCCACGACCTGGTTCACCAAACCCAAGGTCATGGCCTCCTCAGCCAGGAAAATACGCCCGGTCAAAAGCAGATGCATGGCTTGCTTCAGCGGGATCTGCCGGGCCAGCCGGTGCAGGCCGCCGCCGCCGACTGCCGCCAGACCGACCTTGGGTTCGGGGAAACCAAAGCGGGCGTGATCGGCGGCGACCACCAGGTCGCAGGCCAGCACCGCCTCAAAACCCCCACCGACCGCCACGCCGTTCACCTTGGCGATTACCGGCTTGGCCAGATCCAGTCGGTTGGTCAGCCCGGCGAAGCCTTTTTCCGGGATATGGCCATCGCCGGTCTCTGCCATGTATTTCAGGTCCGAGCCGGCGCAGAACGCCCGCTCTCCAGCGCCGGTGACGACCGCTACCCAAGCATCGCCATCGGCTGAGAAGGCGTCGAAAACCCGGGTGAGTTCCTCATGCGCCGGGCGATGCAGCGCGTTCATCACCTCGGCCCGTTCGATGGTCACCGTGGTGACCCGGCCCTCTTTTTGTACCGAGCAATATTCCAAGGCTTTGCTCATCCCGGTCAGCCTTGGATCGTTGCCGGCGTGATAAGCGTGCCGGTTTTCGCCGCCTCGGTGACGGCCAGGGTCGCGGCCAGGGTCCGGGCTCCATCGGCGCCGCTGGTGCGCGGCTCTTCCTCGCCGCGGATGACCCGACCGAAATGCTCGATCTGGGCGTCGAGAGGCTCGCCGGGACCGGTCGGCCTGTGGCTTTTCGCCATCGGATAGTCCCAGCGCTGTGGCACAGTATCCGGATAGCTCCAGATCCGCAGCAATGGGAAATCAAAGGCGCCCTTGGTTCCCATGAAGCGATAACAGCAGTCGTCCATGTGGAAGAAATCGGGATTTTCGGTGGTTGTGGCTTCGAAAGCCCAAGGGCTCGGCGCAACGTCGGAAAGCAAGACCGTGCCCAGCGCCCCGCCTTCAAAACCAAGCGAGATCGCGGCGGTGTCCTCGACGGCATGGCCCCTGGTGGCGCTGGAGATCTGGGCCGAAACCGAGGTGATCTCGCCGCAGATCCAGCGCAAACAGTCAACGTCGTGGATCAGGTTGGTCAGGATCGGTCCGCCGCCCGGTTCGGTGCGCCAGGAGACATCGTAATATTCGTCATGCTTCTTCATCGCCCAGATCGCCGACACGCCGACCAGCTTGCCGATGGCGCCTGAACGGATGATCTCGCGGGCCGTCTCGACCTGGGTGTTAAACCGGCGGTATTGCCCGGCGAGGATGCGAATATTGTTGTTCCTGCCGGCTTCGACCAGCGCGCGGGCCTCCTCGATTGTCGTGGCGAAGGGCTTTTCGACCAGGATATGCAGGCCGCGCTCGGCGCAGGCGATGCCCTGGGAGGCGTGCATGGCGTTCGGCGTCGCCAGCAGGACGCCGTCGACCTTGGTGGTGTCGAACAGCTCTTCCAGACTGGAA
>JAQBUJ010000056.1 GCA_027623845.1 Pseudomonadota bacterium | reverse complement strand
TAGCCCCAAACCTCGCCAAGTAACGTTTCGCGTTTCACCATCCGGTCGCCGGTTCGGTATAGGTATTTCAAAATGGCGGTTTCCTTTTCGGTCAACCTGACCTTGCGATTTCGGTTCTCGTCGATGAGAATCTTAGCGCTGGGCCTAAAGCTGTAGGGGCCGATCGTGAAAACCGCATCGTCACTTTGTTCATGTTGCCGCAAATGCGCCCGCATCCTGGCCAACAGAATGGCGATCTTGAAAGGTTTGGTGATGTAGTCATTGGCGCCGGCGTCAAGACCGAGAATGGTATCGGAATCGCTGTCTTGCCCGGTCAGCATGATAATTGGCGATTTTACGCCGTTGCGCCGCATCAACCGGCAAACATCCCTGCCGTCCATGTCCGGGAGTCCGACGTCGAGAAGCACGATATCGTAATGGGTGGTTTTCGCGTTTTCCAGCCCCTGGGCGCCTGTCGCCGCCATGTCGGTGACGAATTCCTCATGCAGCTCAAGTTGCTCGCCAAGCGCTTCACGAAGCGCCTCGTCATCGTCAACAAGGAGTACTTTCTTGCCGCTGGTCATGGTCATTTAATTCACCGCCCATCTTGATTATGGTCCGAATCCGCGACCAACCACGCCTTGGCGAGACCGTCACCCTTTATCCGATATAGTAACCCGCTTCTAAAAAGCCACACAGCGTCTAATCACGTGGGCGCGAGATCGCGTCATTTCACCGCGCTGGATCGCATCCCGCGACCGATGGTCGCCCTGCTCTACTGCTTGGCCGGCACGATTTCAAAATCGCGGCGCGAGGATCAAACGCAACATCGCGTCGGAAAGCGGGTGCGCCGGATCGCAAAACGCCTCGCAAGCGCTGAAATGATTGGTGCCGGGATTTTCAACGATGCTGACCGGCTGCCGCGCCGTGCGTAGGGCTGCCGCCAAGTCGTCGCGTTGGCGCAGATATTCCACACCTTCATCCCCGCCGACCGTCAGGATCAGGGGCGGCAGGTCTTCGGCGCCAGGGCGTAGGGCCTGCGCCAACGCAATCGGGCTCAACGCCCTGGCGGTCGTCTCATCGAGGCCCAGCGAGTCATTCAAATAACACAATCGGATAGGTTCAAGATCATGCAGGCCGCTGATCGAGCACCCGCCCTTTAGCATCCCCGGCGCCATCCCGGATGGCCCGCACATCATCGCCGCCAGATGGCCGCCGGCGGAGTGACCGGCGACATACAATTGCTCGGCATTGCCATCGAAATCCGCCGCGTGTCCGTGCACCCAGCCTAGCGCGTCGCGGACATCCTCAACCACATCGCCAATACCCACCTCGGGGCAAAGCCGATAGCCGATGCTGACGAAATTGATGCCGGCGGCGACATAGAAGGGCGCAATGAAATGCACCAAGGTCTTGTCCCGCATATGCCAGTATCCACCATGCACGAACGCCAGGATCGGCGCCCCCGGCGTCGACACCGGGAAAATATCGAGCTTGTGGCGTTCGTGTGATCCATAGGGAACGTCCAGCGAACACGACATCGACGCACGCGCGGCTTTTCCGTCGGCCAGCCAGCGCTCCGAAATTGCGCCGGCATCCGGGACTTTTGCGCGATTATCGTATTCACGATCAAGCCCGGCGCGGTCATATCCGGCGAAGATCGCCGGCTCTTTCGGCACGTCATTCGCCATGTTCGTCTCTCCACGCCAGCCCCTATAAAAGCCACCGAACAGTGTCTCAGACATACCCGGCTTGCAAGAGCCCTTGACCCTTGCGGCGGCATGATGTTCATGGCGGGCATGTCCGATCCTGACCCTCCTGCGCTTGACGTTTCTGCGGTCGCGCACGCCAATCCATTGGTGACCACGATGCCCTCGGCGGCCCAGATAGCCGTCGACCGCGCGATTGGCGACCTACGCCGCGGCGGCATGGTCATTCTGCGCGATACCGACAATCATGCCGCAGTCGTCGTCCAGGCCGCCGAAATGGCGACGCATGACAGCCTGAGAATGCTGATGCGCCTGACCGGCTCGCAGCCGACCGTTGCTCTGACCCGAAATCGCGTTGCGGCTCTCAGAGCATCGGCGGCGCCGACGACAGTGCAGAGCATCGTGCTGCCCATGGGGACCGACGCCGATTTGGTGCACCAGATCGCCGACCCGACCTTCGGTGGCGAAGAGGTCGTCGATGACCGAATACGGGCCAGCATCGCCACCTTGTCGATCATCCCGGAGCGCGAGGGCGGGCTGGCCCATGGAGCGGTGCAGCTGGTGAAATATGCCCGGCTACTGCCGGCGGTTCTTTTCGCCAGGGCGGGATCGGTGGATGTTGACCGGCTGTCCAACTGGAGTCGCGACCTCGGGCTATTGCTGGTGGAAACCAGTCATATTGCGGCATTCCCGACGCTCCGCGCCCAACGCCTGGTACAAGCCGCCTCAGCGCGGGTGCCGCTCAGCAATGCCGAAAACGCGCGCCTGGTCGCCTTCAGGCCTCTGGACGGCGGCGAGGAGCATGTCGCGATCGTCATCGGCGAACCCGACAAAACCAAACCGGTCCTGGTGCGGCTGCACTCCCAATGCCTGACCGGCGATCTGTTGGGCAGCCTGCGCTGTGATTGCGGCGATCAGCTGCGCGGCGCCATTCAGGCGATCGCCGACGATGGGGCCGGCGTTCTGGTTTATCTCGCCCAGGAAGGCCGCGATATCGGGCTGATCAATAAGCTACGCGCCTATACTCTTCAGGATCTTGGTGTGGACACCGTCGACGCCAACGAAATGCTCGGTTTCGAGGCCGATGAGCGGGTTTATGCGCCAGCGGCGGAGATTCTGCGTCAACTTGGTATCGATTCGGTCCGCCTGCTGACCAACAACCCGGACAAGATGCAGCAACTCGCCGCCGCCGGTGTGAATGTGGTCGATCGGGTGTCCCACGTGTTCCCGTCAAACCAACATAACGCAAGCTATCTGCGGACCAAGGCGGACAAGACCGGGCACCTTTTCTAGAACCGACCGGCCTTTGGCCACATGCACGGGGCCATCTGCACGGGGCCAACTCCACATGGGAAGACTCTGCCGGCTTGGCGGAAAAGTCTGCCGTTGGTCCCGGCGTTTACCCAGCGTGATCGCGACAACGCGTTGAAAGCCGGCGCTCTCTCCCGAATCCGTGCTGGTACGTGACTTGCATCGCAGGGGCATGAGGAGGTCTTCATGACCCAGCCGATCACGTCCCTTCAGCCCAGCCCGTCGCCCTTCCAGTTCGATAACGCACCGAATGGCGAAGCGGGCGTCGATCCCAACCAGATTGCCGTACTAGACGGACCGAGCAAGTCGACCGATGGTTGGGGCAAGGATGGTTTCTCCTTTGGTGACATTCTGGATGTGGTGAACCCGCTGCAGCATATTCCCGTGGTCTCAACCCTTTATCGCAACATCACCGGTGATGAGATCGCGCAGGCGCCGCGTGTCCTGGGTGGGGCGCTCTTCGGCGGGCCGGTCGGGCTTGTCGCGGCGCTGGCCAACAGTATTTTTGAGGCCGAAACCGGTTCCGATATCGGTCAGACCGCGTCGGAGATGTTTACCGGCCCGCAAGAGGACACAAGGTCAATCGCCTCAACTCCCACCGGCCCGCCGAGCCAACTGGCCGTTACCCCAAACCCTGCGCCCGCTGCCCATGCGCTGATGCAGTCGGGTTTATTCTCGCTCCATAACCAGCCGCTCGCGACGCCAGCGGCCCGCATTCAAGCGCAGGTTTTCCAGGAGGACGCAGGTCCCCAGGCGCTGCAGTCGGCGCCAGCCCATGCCCTGGACAAACTTATCGCTCAATCCCAGCGGGCTTCCGGAACATCCGGCACAACGCCGCCTTCACCACTGCCGACCAGCCGCGACAATATCCAACAATGGATGTTGCAGACCCTGGGCAAGTACGAAACCATGCCAAAAGGCTAAAACGGCTTCGAAGGGGCCAATCCGTGGCGATTCTGGTGCTGGCGTCCGACGATCCGAGCCAAGCGCGGCTTCATTTTCAAAACCTCGTCCTACGCTGTTGTATCGGCGCTGGTGGGACCACTGTGGACAAGCGCGAAGGGGATCAGCGCACGCCAATCGGCACCTGGCCATTGCGCCGGGCCTTTTACCGCCCCGACCGATCTTCTCCACCGGATACGCCCCTGGAAGTCATTCCCATCGACGCCGCCATGGGGTGGTCGGATGATCCGGGCGATCCCACGCACTATAATTGTCTGGTCCGGTTACCTTATTCGCCCAGCCACGAGGTCCTATGGCGAGAGGATCAGCTCTACGACATCATGGTTGATCTTGGGTACAATGATGCGCCGCCGGTCACCGGGTTGGGCAGCGCGATCTTTCTTCATGTCGCCAAGCCGGACTACACACCCACCGCCGGCTGCGTCGCCTTGGCAATTGAAGATTTGCGCCGGTTACTGGCGCTGATCGGTCCCAACGAGGCGCTTGAGGTGAAACAGAGCCGCTAGATGGCTCTAGAAGGCTGTCAAACAGTCTATCCGTGCTCACGGGCACCAAAAATCGCCGTCCCGACCCGGACATGGGTCGCGCCAAGTTCAACCGCGACCTCGAAATCACCACTCATGCCCATGCTGAGAGACGCCAAGCCGTTTCTTCGGGCGATATCGCGAAGCAGAGCGAAATGCAGCGCCGCTTCCTCATCGGCCGGCGGAATACACATCAAACCAGCGATATTCAGGCCAATATCATCTCGGCATTTGACGATGAAGGCATCCACGTCTGCCGGTGCGATCCCGGCTTTTTGGGGTTCCTCGCCGGTATTTACCTGAATGTAGCAGGGTCGGTGAAGGTCCTGACGGTCCATTTCCCGCTTCAAGACCTCGGCAAGTTTTGGCCGGTCCAGCGTCTCGATTACGTCGAACAACGCAACCGCGTCCTTCGCTTTGTTGGTCTGCAGCGGCCCTATCAAATGCAGCGTCACATCCGGATAGAGCGTTTTAAGCGCCGGCCATTTCGACTGCGCCTCCTGGATTCGGTTTTCGCCGAAAACCCGGTGGCCGGCGGCAAGCGCCGCTTCAATCTTTGCGACGGGTTGAATCTTGCTGACCGCCACCAAGGTGACCTCATCTGATTGGCGATCAACACGTTTCGATGCCGTAATGATCTTGTTGTGAATCTCCGAAAGATTGGCCGCGACGTCGGCCCCGTCCCCGGTTTGGCTGTCGGTCATCAATAGCTCGGGCATGTCAGTCTCCGTATCCAAGGGCTGAACGGTGCGGTTTCAGCAGACCGGCGGCCTCATCCATCATCCCGCCATAGCGCTTCCAGCGTGCAACCGCGTGTCGATAGACAGGCTGTGTGACCTGGGCGTGGCTTGGCGTTGAAAGATGGCCTCGTTGGCGAGCGTGCTGGTGAAAATCCGCCATCCGATCATCCCATTCCAGGTCGATGAACTGCATTGCCGCAGCAGCGGTGCCGCGCAGATCCGCGATCAGGTCCTCATACCGAACCACATGGTGCTCCAGGTCCAATTTTTCCGCCGTTAAAAACCAGAGATCAAAGACTGCGACATATAACCGCGCCGTTGCCGCCAAATCGGTGAACACCGCCATCCAGTCGTTCAATTCGAAAGACTGCATGAAACAACTGAGACAAACGTCGCACGGATCGCGCACAGCCAGCAGAAACCGCGCATCCGGAAAAACCCGTCGGATCAACGCCGCGTGGGTGATGTTGAGCGGCATTTTATCAATGAACACAGCGCCGTGTGGAACTTCACCGAAGCCATCACGATCGGCGAAATACCCCTGCCGGAGCGCCTCCAACATTTCATCGTCCAACCGCTCCAGAGCCTCGGGATAGGCATGCCCCGCTGCCGTCAGACGAGCGATCATGCCAGTGACCAAGGGCCGCTCTTCAAGCACCCGGACCGATGGATGGCTGTCCAGGACCTGATCAAGCAATGTCGTCCCGGATCGGGGAAACCCAACCAGGAAAACCGGCGATCCGCCGACATCGCCGCGGCGTGGACCAGCAAGAGCGCCAGCGTCCGCGCCATCGACCATCGCATGCAAGGCACGGACACGGTCAAAGGCCCGCTCCGGGTCCACCCGACCCGGTGGCATCGCGGCGATCTGGCGGCAATTGGCGGTGACCAGCGCGTCGAAGGCTTTGTCGAACCGCCCCAACGCCTGCTCCGCTTGTGCCTGCTCAAACAATAGCTTGTGATCGCCCGGTCGGTCGCCGGCGCGCGACAAAGCACCCCGAAGGCCGGCCAACGCCGCCTCGGGATTACCCTCGCGCCTGAGGATGCGGGCCAACAGTGCAACAGCATCGGCATTGCCCGGGGCGCCGACGACAGCCCGACGGATCAACCGCCCGGCACTCAAGAGGTCGGCCCGGTGTTCAAGAATTTCCGCGATGATCACCATACCATCCATAGTGGCCGGATCGCTTATTGCGGCGCGCCTAGCGGCAAGCAACCCCGCCGTCGACGCGCCTTGATCACGGTTCAGCAGCGCCAGATTTCGATACAAAGGCACGCTAAGCGGCGCCTGGCGCAACGCCAGGGCGAAGATCTCCGCCGCTTTGTCGGATTGGCCGGCGGCCCGGTACAGATTGGCCAGGTTATTCAAAGTCTCAATGCCGTCGCCGCCCTGTCGCCGAACGGTCTCCAGCATCGCGATGGCCTCGGCGAGCCTGCCGCCGGCCTGCAAAACAACCGCGCGGTTATTCAGCAACGCGGGATCGTTGGCGCCCAGGTCCATCGCCCGACGATAAGCGGTATCGGCTTGGGCAAGTTGGCCAAGCTGCTGATAGGCAACGCCAAGTTGGCGCTGAATATCGGCTGAATTCGGCGCCTCGGCAGCGACCTGTTCAAGCAGCCTAGCCGCTTCGATTGGGCGCTCGGTGAATAAATAGATTTGCGCCAAGTTGGCGGCCACGGTGGCGTTGCCGCCCGACAGGGCCTGGGCCCGGTCAAAGGCTTTTTCGGCGAGGCCATAGTGACCGCCGCGCGCCTCCAGCAAACCGGCCCGATAAAATCCGCGCCAGTCCCGGGGCATTGCCTTCAAGACCCGACCATAGATCCGGCGCGCGCCAACCCAATCGCCGCCGGCGCCCGCCTTCTCGGCATTCTGGAAAGCGGCATCGGGGCCCGCTTGCTTCATTAAATCAACCCTTCAGACCCTGGGACGCCCGTCCTTGGAGATATATCCCTGTTCGAGCAGCAACTCACCGTGATCGTCGATAATACGACCGATCTGTTGTTCGCTGAGTATTTCCCGGTATCCACCGGTTCCGCCGGAACGGAAAAATTTTTGCTCCTGATGAACCCGCTCCTTGAAGCCGCCCTGACTCTCTTGGCCCGCGACTTCCTTAAACGTGCTGTTGCGAATGGCCCGTTTCAGGCGTTCCGGATTTTTCGGCACCCCGAGAAACCGCATGAACCGACCGAAAGATTTCATCGGATCGCGCACCATGTCTTCGTAACGCAGGAACATCGGGTTGAAGTTCTCAACCCCGAACCAGCTCCGATAGTGATTGCTCCAGCCGCCAAGAATTTGAAAAATCGCTTGGGGGCTGGTCTTGGTGTGATGATTGGGCGAGGCCAGAGCGACGATCGCGTCGTCATGACTGATTCGATAGTGTTCGGCAAACGAGACGACGAGATCAAACGGATTGCGCAACAAATAGACGGCGCCCGCCGTGTGCTCCAAATGGATCAGCGGTCGGCCTTCATGCAACATCAAGGCATTATGCGTCTTGACGAAGGAGGTCTCCTGGCGTGATGCAAGGTACCGTTGCACCGGCTCACGCAGCAGATGGAGTTCCGCATCGGTCATGTCATTGATCGGCCGGCCGGCGACTTGCGCGTAGATCGGATACGCACTGTCGCCGTGTCTCACGACCTTGAGGTCGTTGATCGGAACCGGCTGCACGGCGTTGCGGAACAGGTTTTCGATAAAGATCCGGAGCCACGTGTTGCCGGACTTCGGATAGGAGGCCAGCCAGAGAATCCCGCTCATCCTCGGCCCCCGGCCTTAGCCACCGACGCGCCAGATCACGCCGATTTTTTCCAGCGCGTCGAGCATCGCTGACGTCGATGCTTGCGGCGCTTCGCAGAGCGCAGCCAGTTCCGAGACATAAAAAATCTCGGTCTCCAAGACATACCGCACCATCGCCGCATGCTCCGCCGCGATATCCATATGGGCGCCGCGATACTCAAGCCGCCAAACCGCGCCGCGGCGCACCAGGCGCGGTTCCTGCCGGGTCACCAGATAGCATCGATCAGCGCTGCGGTCCGGCAACCGGTGGCCGGTGATCTTGTCGCCCAGATTGCTCAACATGTGCTCTTTGACCCGGCCGTGAAAGCCACTATCGGCCATGCGGTCGCCGACCTGTTTGCCAACCTCGGATAAATACACGGACAAGGCCTCTCCATCGTCAAAATGCGGCAGCTTTTTGCGAAAAAATTCCTCGCGCTGCAATTCTTGAATCAGCAGGCTAAGCGCCGAGAATCCCGCCAGATAGGTCGCACCGAACGAGAGATGCAGCGACGCCGTATCGGTGGCCAGCGCATCATGATAGACGCCGCGCGGCAGATACAGGACATCGCCCGGGCGCATGACAACCTGCTGCGCCACCGGGCCTTTTTGCCTGTCGTGTTGCTCGCGGGAGAAATCCGCCGGGCGCGCGCCCGGAATCGCCATCGGCTCGTTGACCCGGCCGTCATAGATATTCCAGGTCTTTTCGCCTTCAATCTGGATCGCGAATACGCACATCGTATCGAAATGCGAGGCATACCCCTGAACGCTCTGCCAGGAACAATAGGCGTTGCAGGAGACCATGGTTCCGGTCAGTCGCTCGATACAGGTGGCGACCCGCTGAACGCCTGGATCGATCCCCTCAAGATAGTCCAGAACCAGCGTGGCGCCCTGGCGCAGGAAATGATTGACCTTCTCGCGATCCGGCCGCAGCACCCGTTCACCCAACCGTCCCATTCCTGGCCTCGAATATTGCGGCGGCGGCAGGACCTGGCCATTCAGCGCCAGTTCCATCATCTCACCATTCCAAAGCTTGGGACGGTTGAAGAGGTCGTTCAGTTGCGCCCAGGAAAAGATCTCCTGGACGTTCTCAATCGCGCCCGGTTCAAAATAGGCCTGGGTGTCATGGCGGCTCTCCAGAAATTCCCGCCGGGATATTTTCTTGAAAAGGTCGGAAAACTGGAACTTTTCCACGTCGATCCCCGAAGGTAGAGCGCAATTGGTTTAGCTGGAAGCACGAGGCGATAAAGACCAGGTCGCCAAACACTTTCCATCTTATTGAATGAGAGGCGAATTCACAATTCCAGCCGGTCCGGGCATGCCGGCCGATCCCGACACGGGAATCGCGCCCCCGGTATATCGCAAGTTGCCGGAGTCGCCCACGCTTTCAACGTCAGGCAGGCAGGCTTGTGCTATGACCGGGAAAGATTGGCGCCAACCAGGAGCACGCGCGCGTAATGGGCAAGATAATCTGGATCGCTTCTTACCCGAAATCCGGCAACACGTGGATGCGAGCTTTTTTGGCGAATTACGTCCTTGATCGCCGGGAGCCGCTGCCGATCAACGAGCTTGGGGCTTTTACCTTGAGCGATACCCGACCACGATTCTATCAGGAGGCGGGCGGGCGGCCTATTGGCGAAATCGATGAGGCGGCATCAGTCGAATTGCGCGCCCGAGCCCAAGAGTTGATCGCGGCGGCCCGACCACATGACCATTTCGTAAAGACGCACAGTCTGAACGGCGCCCACCAAGGGTTGGCGCTGATCAACCCCGCGGTGACCAAAGGCGCCATCTGCATCACCCGAAACCCTCTCGACCTGGTTTCTTCCTATGCCGCGCATTTCGGCATGACCGTGGATCAGGCCATCGATGTTATGGACAACCCTGGAAACTCCACCATCGACGCCCATCATCGGATTTTCACTCTGCTCGGGCGCTGGTGCGATCATGTACGATCGTGGCGAGATACCGAGGATTTTCCCCTGGTGATGGTGCGTTACGAGGATCTTCTGGAGCAGCCGGCGCTGGCCTTTCGACGGATCCTGGAAACGCTCGGCTTACCGGTAACGCCCGATCGCCTGGAGAGGGCGGTTCGGTTCTCATCATTCCGCGAATTATCGGACCAGGAACGCCGTGACGGATTTTCCGAGCGACCGCCCCATAGCGGGAACTTCTTCCGCCAAGGCGTCTCGGGGTCGTGGCGTACGGCCCTTAGCGCATCACAGATTGACCGGCTGTCGAATGCTCATGGGGACGTCATGCGCGAGCTTGGATATCTCTAAACGCGGCGATGCGGGGACGGGAAGGTCCGGACAGGGCGATCAGACGAGCCATCGCCGCGGCCCTGTTGAGCCGCAAAGCCAAATAAAAAGCGACTGGAAATGAAAGAGACCGCCCGAAGGCGGCCTCTCCCGAAGTCTTTGTTGTCGTTGGCTTAGAACGAAAGCCTCATGCCGACGACGACATAGGTGGCATCCACCTGACGTGAATTCGCGTCCAAGCCGGCATCATCCGACTCGAACTTCGAATGCGCGAGGGTGCCGTTGGCGGTGATTCCCGGACCAAGAGCGTACTTGCCGGAAAGCATGAACGTGTCCTGCTCGGCATCACCACTCAGAGTGGTGGCAGTGCCGGTGCCATCCTTCTCGCCATGGAAGTAGCTGAGGCTGACGCCCCAGGGACCCGAGCTATAGTTGCCGCCAAGATTGAGGCCGGAACCATCATTCGCACCGCTATAGGCAAAAGCG
>JAQBUJ010000055.1 GCA_027623845.1 Pseudomonadota bacterium | reverse complement strand
GCGCCGATGTCGATACCGGCTGTGGCGGCGGCCTCCGGCGCCTCACGCAACAGGGTCAACCGATGCGCCGCCCGGCCCCTGACCAACCAGGAGAAGGCCAGGACCGCGCCGGCCAGCACGCACCAGACCACCACCAGCATCGCTTCGGAATTGTCCAGGGCAGTCCCGAGAATGCGAATGGGCGGCACGCCATACAGCCCATTGGCGCCGCCGGTACCCTCGGTCCAGTTCACCCCGACCAGCAGCGCGATCTGAGAAATTCCAAGGGTTGCCAGCGCGAAATTGTGTGATTCCAGTCGCAGCACTGGAATCGCGATGATGCAGGCGATTGCCGCGGGGACCACCAACGATGCGAGGAAGCTTGCCGGAAAGGCCCAATCCAGATGGATGCCCAGCAGCCCGGTCGTATAGGCGCCAATGCCGAAAAAACTGCCCTGAGCCAAGGACAACGCGCCGAGGCGTCCGAAGATCAACTGGTAGCCGAGAACCGCGATCGCATAGATCCCGGCCAAAGTCATGATCCGCTGCTCGTAGCCGCCGGCGTTGAGCGCGAAGGCGACCGGCGCGATCAGCAACGCGGCCATGATTCCGGCGTTGCGGAGCGCCCCGGCCTTCACGTCCGCCTCTGGATGGTTTCGCGCAACAACCCGGACGGACGGACCAGCAGCACCAGAAGGACGCCGGCATAAAGCAGCGCTTCGGCCATCACATAGGAGACGAAAGCCGCCATCATCACCTCGAAAATACCGATCAGCAGCGCCGCAAGCGCCGCGCCATCCAATCGGCCCCAGCCGCCGAGGGTGACCGCGATATAGGCCTTGAGCATGAACAATCCACCGTCACTCGGAGCGACGAAGAACTGGTTTGAGAGCAACATGCCGGCGCTTCCAGCCAGGGCGACGGCCAAGGCGAAGGTTATCGCGATACAGCGCCCAGCGCTGATCCCGATCGCCTCGGCCATCTCCGGGTCCTGGGCGACCGCGCGCAGTTGCCGGCCGAGCTGCGAGCGCGAAAGCAGCAGGCCGGTCCCGGCGATCAGACAGCCAGCGGCGAGGATCACCGAGAGTTGCTGTATCGATACCGTAATTGGACCAAGGGCAAAGCTTCCGTTGACAACCAACGGCGGGCCGATCCGTGGTTCCGGGCCGAAGACGGCATTGGCGCCATATTGCAGGATCAAGCCCACGGCGATGGTGCTGATGAAAACCGAAACCGGCGGACGATGGCGTAGCGGGGCATAGGCCAAGGCCGAGAACAACAACCCCAAAACCGCCATCACCACCATGGTCAGCGGCAGGATCACCAATCCTAGTCCCACTCCTGAGGAACCTGGCCCGACGACGGCAAGTTCCGGCAGGTTTTCGCTTGCCCACGGGGTCAGGTATTCGGCAATGGCGACGGCGACGAACCCGCCGGCCATGACCAGATCGCCCTGGGCGAAGTTGACCGCGCCAACCGCATTGATCACCAGCACAAAGCCAAGGGCGATCAGCGCATAGGCGGCGCCCAGCGCGACCCCGTTGACCAGAAGTTGCGGGATCGAGGCTCCCATCTCGGCATCCGCCGCCTGTTAGAGCGCGCCATCGACATTATGGTAACGTTTGGCGATAGTGGGAAGCAGCGAGGCCCCGTCATAGCAGACGATAAGGGCGTCATGGGCCATGTTCCCCTTGCCGTCGGACTTGTAGGTCATCGCCAATCCCTCGAAGGTGTGACCGGCCAGCCAGTCGCGCACTTGCTCGGCATTGTCCGCCCCGTCCTTCAGGGCCGCGAGCACCATGTTGATCCCGTCGTATTGCGCCAGGGCAAAAGCATCGGGCTCGGTATGGAAGCGGGTGCGAAACTCCTTGGTGAAGGCGACCAGTTTCGCATCGCTTTCAGAGATCGGCGAGGCGGCGCTTTCGGCGCAGACCCCACTGAGCTGGGCCGGCGCCAGAAGCTTGGCGGTGGAGGGTTGATGCATCGCCGATCCGGCGACCACCGGCAAATCGATTCCGGCTTCCCGCGCCTGTCGGATCGCCAACGCGGTCGGGCCGGAGTGTAGATGCAGCAGGATCACGTCGGGCTTGGCCGCACGCAGCTTGGCCAGCGCCGGCAACATGTCCTTGACCGAAGGCGCCAGCGCCTCTTCGAAGACCAAGGGCGCGCCGAGATCCTTCAGGATCTTCGCCAGTTGCGCCCGCCCGCTTTGTCCATAAGAGGTGGTTTGATAGAGCAAGGCCGGACGTTTAGCCCCCAAGACCTCGACGGCGTAACGGGCGTGGGCGACCTTGACCACCTCGTCGCCGGGGAAAAAGCGAAAGATATACGGGTTGCCCAACTCGGTCAGCTTGGCGGTGCCGGAAACAGTGATCAACGGCACGCCGGCACGCTGGGCGATCGGCGCCATGGCCAGCATCTGCGTGCCGAAGATCGAAGCGGCCGCGGCGACCGGTTTGCCGCGCTCCAGCGCCCGGTGCAGAGCGGTGACCGCGACTTCCGGCGAGGTCGAGGTATCGGAGACCTCATAGGTGACGGTGACACCCTCGGGGGCGTTCTCCAGCGCCTGTATCGCACCATTGCGTTGGGCGGTGCCCTCCAAAGCTATAAAGCCGGTAATCGGCACCAGGATCGGAATATAGGCGTCTTTTGCGTTGGCTATGGTTGGCGAGGTGGTGATTGTGGCCAGGGCGGCCAAGGCGGTGAGTAGGACGACGCGACGGATCATGGACCTTCTCCTTGCATGACGAAGATTCGTTGCAAACCAAGGGTGGCGCCGGTTTATCCATCGGTCTTGGGGCGGAGGCAGCCTAAAGCTCTGGCATAAAGCCCCGTGACGTCTCCCTCCGCGGGTATGACCCAGGTCAGGTTCGATGGGTATGGTCTCAGTCCCGGGCGGAACGTTCCGCGTCGAGGCACCCCAGCATCACGATGATGCGAATGTGAAACCGTCGTGACAGGATGTCAATGACCACCCCAACTGCGGCCGCGCCATTCCGATGATCCTCGAAGCCCTTACCTATTTGATCACCCCTTGCCCGCCGATCGCCAGACGTCTCGGTTTTTTGCGGGAGACGGTCTCGATCATCAGCCGTCATGGCCGATGCAAACAGGCCTGGGCCCCGCATCTGGCCAACAGCCGGGCCACCGTCCTGAAGGCGATCGAGCGGACCCAAGGGCGTCGGCGCGCCGTCGTGCTCGGCGCCGGGCTCGGATATGATCTGCCGTTGCGGGCGCTGGTCGAACAGTTCGAAGAGGTGCTGCTGGTTGACTTGGTGCATGGGCCTGGCATCCGGCTGGCCTCTTGGAGGGATAGGCGGATACGATTGGTCACCCACGATGTGACCGAATGCTTGCACTTGATTGCAGGCGGACAGGCCCAGATGGTGGAGCCGGGCCGCTTTCTTGATGATTCGAGCGTGGATTTGGTGATCTCCCTTAACATCGCCTCGCAGCTACCGACCCTTCCGGGATTGTTCCTGGAGAATCATGCAGGGCGGAGCGAAGCCGAGATCGACGCGATCGGCCGCGCCTTGGTCGAAGCGCATTTCCGCTATCTCGGGCGTTTTGCCGGCACCGTCTGCCTGATCGTCGATAGCGAGCGCCAGATTCTGGCGCCGGATGGCGGCATCGTCGAGACCGTGCCGGCGCTGCGCGGAGCCGGTATTCCCTGGGTCGGCGAGACTTGGTCCTGGGACATCGCCCCGCTCGGTGAGGAAGATCCCGGATTTGCGGTCCGCAACCAGGTGATCGGCATAGCGAGCATTTCCGAGGCGGAGTTGGTGACGTAGTCTGCCTTGATGACGTCAGATTTTCCTAATCACGAGACCCAATCAAGAGAAGAGCATTGAGCCATGTCCGATGGAGTGTTGATCGAACGCAACGGCGCCTTGGCGACCGTCGTGCTGAACCGGCCGGAAAAACTGAACGCGCTGGACAAAGCCATGTGGGGCGGGGTTGGCGAGGCCTTCACCACGCTCGACGCGGACCCGGAGGTGCGTTGTGTCGTCCTACGCGGCGCCGGCGAGAAGGCGCTGGGACCGGGAGCCGATATCAAGGAGTTTGAGACCGAGCGCGCCTCGGCGGGGCAAGCGGCGGAGTATGGCGCGTTGATGCATCACGCGATGACCGCGATCGGCGATTGCCGTCACCCGGTCATTGCCCGCATTCAAGGGCTTTGTATCGGCGGCGCGCTGGAGCTGGCGGTGATGTGCGATCTGCGGATTTCCGGACAAAGCGCGCGCTTCGGAATCCCGGTCAATCGTCTGGGCCTGGTTATGTCGCATGCGGAAATGGCCGGGCTGATCGCCTTGGTCGGGCGCTCGACGACCCTGGAGATCCTCTTTGAGGCGCGGATCTTTGGGGCCGAGGAGGCGATGCAAAAGGGCTTGCTGACCCGGGTTGTGCCGGATGACGATCTGGACGCCGAACTGGCGGCGATGACCGGACGGATCTGCGCCGGGGCGCCGTTGGTCAATCGCTGGCACAAGGCCTTTGCCAACCGGATTAGTCGTGGCCTGACCCAGGGTGAACCGCTTGACGCCACTGAGCGCGCCGAGGGTTTCGCCTGCTTTGATACCGAGGATTTTCGCGAAGGCTACCAAGCGTTCCTGGAGAAGCGTGCGCCCGAATTTCGGGGTCGCTGAGTTATTCCTCAGAGTCGCTGAGTTATTCCCCAGGGTTGGTGGTCGCCGACTCGTTGGTGGTCGCCGACTCGTTGGTGGCCGCCGATTTTTGGCCTTGTACGGTGAAGAATGAGGCTGATTTCGGTTGTTGAGGGAGCTCGACCTGGAAATCGATCATCCGCGCCGACAGGCTGGGTTGGCCGCGCAGGATCAATCCCTCGTTCGGACTGGGCATCGGGTTCGGCGCCAACGGCACCGCGTCGGCGGCGGTATAAACGCAAATATACAGGCCTCGGGGCTGGTCGGAAGCATTCGGCGCCGAGCCATGGGCCAGCCGCGTGTGCATCAGACAGACCGAGCCGGCGGGGCCGGTGATCGGGATCTGCCGGCCTTGCAGATCGGCCTCGGCTTGGTCATCAACCCGGCCGACGAACTCTTCATCCTGGAATAGCGAGTACATCGGCCCCTTGTGGCTGCCCGGCACCACCATCAGGCAGCCGTTGTCCGGTGTTACCTCGTCCAGCATCAACAGCGCGGTCACCACATCGTCGTTGGAATGCGGCGTGAAGGCGAAGTCCTGATGATAGTGCACGGTGGTATTGGCGCCGGGGCATTTCTGATTGATCTTGCAGTGATGGAATTTCACATTCGCGCCGATCAAATCGGCGACCATGTCCACCGTCCGGGCGTCCGACATGACCTCGAAATAGGTTTTGGAGACATCCGAGGGGTTGTTGACCCGGCGCAGCGCCGGATGCTCGGCGGTATGCTCGGCGCCCATGTCAAAGCGTGGCCGACCGTCGATGGTCGGCTCTCCATAGGGCGCGGTATGGGCGCTGCTCTCTTCGACCCAAGTGGCGAGTTCGCTGCGCAACCGGTTCAATTGATCAGCGCTGACGGCGTTCTCAACCACCAAATATCCGTCGCGCTCGTAGCGGTCGGTCTGATCTTGGGTCAGTGTGTGGGGCATGTCGTGCCTCTTTTGAATCGGTTCTAAGCACTTACCGCCGCCTGCCGAAACGCTCGCCGGGAGGGTCGGCGCAGGGGCAGCGGAGGGGCAAAATGTCGCGCGCCATTTTCACTGTCGCGTCGGCTGCCCATATGAGACCCTTCGTCGAAGCGGAGCGCAAGCAATGAAGCAAATTATCCTGCTGATCGTCGCCCTGGGTTGCATGCTGGGCGCGGCGCTCTGGGGGGCTGCGGATATCTGGTTTGACACTGCCGAGGCCGATATCGGTTTTCATGGGACCTTGGCGCTGGTCCTGGGGGCTGTTGCCAGTTTGTTGATCGGCGGCGGCCTGATGGTGCTGGTGTTCTACAGCTCGCGTCGGGGGTTTGACGACGAGGCGGGGCGATAGGCGGCGCTTGTCAAATTGGCGTTAGTGCTCGCTGGCGCACATCCCGTGATCCGACAGAACCTGCACGATGCGACACTCTGAGACCGTTTGGTTCTTGCAGGCCTCGATCATGCGCGTGAGTTCCGTCTCAAGGGCCCGAAGGTGGCTGATTCTTTCCCGTACCGCGTCCAGATGGGTTCGCGCGATCGCGTCGATTTGAGCGCAGTCACGATCCGGGGTGGCGGAGAGTCCGAGCAAGTCCCGGATCGCATCAAGACCAAAGCCCAGCGCCCGGGCATGGCGAATGAAGGCGAGGTGAGAAACCGCGTCGGCATCGTAGATGCGTTGGTTGCCCGAGGTGCGGACAGGCGAGGCGATCAGACCGACCCGCTCGTAATATCGAATCGTTTGGACGGTGCAGCCGGACTGTTTAGCCGCGTCGCCAATGCTATGCAGGGACGCCATCTGAATTTCCCTCTTGAAGCTATAGTGACTACAGGTATCACAATAAGCCTGGATGAATCGCAAGGTAAATTACTGACTGGATCGGATGATGGCTGGATGTTGCGGACATGATGATGTCGCCTTCGACGGAATGTCGGCGGCCTATCGCCGCGTGCTGTGGCTGGTCATCGCCATCAATGCGGTGATGTTCATCGTCGAGACGCTTGCCGGACATCGCGCTGAATCCCAGGCTTTGAAGGCTGACGCCCTGGATTTTCTTGCCGATAGCGTGACCTACGGGATCAGTCTGTGGGTGATCGGCAAGGCCGGACGGACCCGGGCCTTGGCGGCGCTGGCGAAAGGCCTGTCCCTGGCGTTGATGGGACTCTGGGTGCTTGGGTCAACCGCCTATCAGGTGCTGGTGCTCGGGGTGCCGGAAGCGTCGATGATGGGGGCGATCGGTCTGTTGGCCTGCGCCGCCAACCTGGCGAGTGTGTTGCTGCTGGTTCGCTACAAGGATGGCGACGCCAATGTCCGTTCGGTCTGGCTGTGCAGCCGTAATGATGCGATCGGCAATCTCGCCGTGGTCGGGGCGGCGGGCATGGTGTGGGCCTTCGACTCGGGCATCCCCGATCTGGCGGTCGCCGGGGCGATGGCTGGGCTGTTCTGTTGGTCGGCCCGCGAAATCATCCGCCGGGCGCTTGGCGAATTGCGCGACGAGCGCGAAGGAGTCGCGCCGGTCTGACGGTGGCTGTTCTCGGCAATGTCCCATTCGATCCGCCGGCGAATTTGCGGCGAAACCTCTATGGCGGTCGCTCGGATGACGCGGTAAAACGGGCATGACCAACCCGGAGAGCGTTATGAAGACCGATTACGAGACCCTGACCCTGGAACGCGGTGACGACCACGTGCTGACGATGATTCTGGATCGCCCGGAAGCGGCGAACTCGATGAACACGCAGATGGGGCTCGATCTGCGCTCGTTCTGGGCCGATCTCTACCATGACCCAAGCGTCGCGCGCTGTGTCGTGGTGACCGGGCGCGGTGCGAAGATTTTCTGCGCTGGCGGCGACCTGAAACAGCGCAATGGCATGTCCGACCAGGAATGGCAGCGTCAACACGCGATCTTCGAGCAGGGGGTCAAATCGATGATGGATTGCCCGATCCCGATCATCGCCGCGGTCAACGGTGCGGCCTATGGCGGTGGCTGCGAGTTTGCGCTCAATTGCGATTTCATCTACGCGGCCGAGCATGCCCGCTTCGCGTTGACCGAGGTGACCTTGGGCATCATGCCGGGCGCTGCCGGGACCCAGAACCTGCCGCGCGCGGTCGGGTCGCGCCGGGCCATGGAGATCATTCTGACCGGCGCGCCGGTTGCCGCCGCCGAGGCGCTGGACTATGGGCTGGTTAACAAGGTTTGCGCGTCGGATGCGCTGATGGAGGACGTCATGGTGACCGCCCGGCGGATCGCCGCCAATGCCCCGATCGCCATTCGTCAGGCCAAGAAGTCGGTGCGCGTGGCGACCCAGCTTGACCTCAAATCCGGCTATGATTTCGAGATCGAGGCCTATAACCGGATGGTCTCGACAGAGGATCGCTTGGAGGGCGTGCGGGCCTTCAACGAGAAGCGGAAGCCTGATTTCCAGGGACGGTGAACCGGTGACCGGGCATTCAATGCCGGATACCGTCGCCATCTATTCCTGCGGCGAGGTGATCGGCGACGGCCTGTTCAAGCTGTCCTTCCTGCAGGAGTGCCGCCGGCGGTTCCCCCATGCCCGGATCAGCTGGATCGCCGGCCTTTCCACCTCGGTCTTCGCCGGATCACTGGCCCCCATGGTCGAGGGGTTGATCGACGAGGTGGTGGAGAATGCCGGGATCGGCACCGCCGGTCAGCTGATTGATCCGCGGCCGCCGCTGGATGGTCGTCGCTTCGATCTGGTGGTTGATACCCAGCGCAACACCCTGCGCACGCTTTGCGCCCGGCGCATCCGGCATGATGTTTTTCTCGCCAGTACCGGCGGGTTTTGGTTCTCCGATATCCGGCCCGATGATGCCGGTTCCTTCCCACGCTCGTTGTTGGGCCAGTTCAGCTTTTTGCTCGACCTCGTTTCGCCGCCGCCAGCCGGCCCGCCGGACCCGCTCCGGCTGGGTGCGCAGTATCTCTTGCGCGCCGCCGAGTTGCTGCCGGATGGCCCGGCCTATGTTGGTTTCGCGCCAGGCGCTGGTGATCCCACGAAGGTCTGGCCGCTGGACAATTTCCTGGAGCTGGCACAACGTCAAGAGCGGGCCGGCCGGGTGCCGGTCTTCATCCTCGGTCCGGGCGAGGCGGCCTTACAGGCGTGTATCCGGGCTGCGGTACCTTCGGGGCTTTTCCCGCCGACCACGCCCGGCGACGCCGACGGTTCCGACATATCGAGCGGGCCTGGCCTGGTGATCGCGCTCGGACAGCGGATGGCGGCGGCGGTTACCAATGATTCCGGCGCCGGCCATATGCTCGCCCTGTCCCAGGTGCCTTTGGTGTCGCTGTACAGCAAGGCCGATCCGCAAAAATACGTGCTGAATGTGCCGCGCCTGGTGATCCTCGATTCCAAAGCGCATGGTGGAAAGGACCCGGCGTTGATCCCGCTGGAGGCCGTTGCACGGGCGCTGGAAAACCTGTTGGATGCCCCTATCTGAAGTGTTGGGGTCTGAAGTGTTGGAGAATTTGGCTTGGAACCAATCCTGATACCCGTCGCGCCGGGCGAGTTGCTCGATAAGATCACCATTCTGCGGATCAAGGTCTTGCGGATCGAGGACCCCGGCAAGCGCGCCAACGCGGCGACGGAACTGGCGATGCTGGAGGAGGTCCAGGCCAGGGATGTTTTGGCCTCCGATCAGTTGACCGATCTTGAAACCGATCTCAGCGCCGTGAACGAAGCGCTCTGGGAGATCGAGGACGCGATCCGAGATCATGAGCGGGCGCAGGATTTTGGTCCCGGCTTCGTCAAGCTGGCCCGCGATGTCTATCATCAGAATGATCGCCGCGCGGCGCTGAAGCGCCAGATCAACACGCTCCTCGGCTCGCTTATCGTCGAGGAGAAATCCTACGCGCGTTATTGATGGCGGGGAGTGATATTTATCGCCCTAAACTGGGTTCAGCGGTGCGGGTTGCAAAATGTACCGAGTATCCTGGGACAAGCTTGGCGCTCGGGAAAATTTCTGCCGTTCGCCAGGGCGGCGGATTTTGATCTTCCCGACTCGCTTTGGGCATGGACCCTGGATCGGGTCCAGGGATGCGGGTGGCTTTACCGGGCGCAGGCACAGTGCGGTCCAGGAGATTCCACCCGTCGCCCTGGCGAACGGCAGGGCCGAAGCCTGAGGCGGTGCGAATGGCGGGAATGGCCGATATTGGCGAAAAATGACGACATATTGCTCCTATTCCTCGCCCATCGGTTATAGTGAACGTGCTCAGGCGTGGGTGCTGAGGCCTGCCTTCACGGAGGCGGGGGCGCCAGAACGACGGGTGAGATTTCCCCCGGACACCAGTGGGCCTATGCCGTGATGACGAAATGTGGTGCGTGTATGGACGTATGGCCGCGATGATCAAACCCGCCGAACGGGCCCGGACATGGATCCTGTGCGCCGGCTTTGGGATGTTCGTGCCGCTGGGGTTGCTGGCGAAGCAATCAATGGCGACGGTCTATATCATCACAGCGGTTCTGGTTTTGCTGGCTGCGGGGATCGCCAATCCACGCAGCTTGCTACCAAACCGGGCGCTGGCTTTGGCATTCGCCGCCCTGGCCGTATATGTCGGCGCGACCCATGTTTTCGTACTCAGCTGTGAGCCTTGCTTGGCCGGGGCGACCGGCAAGTTGGCGATGCTGGGGCTGTTGCTTTGGGCGTCAAGCGCCGGCGCTGCGGTGCTTGACGACGAGGCAAGGCGCAAGGTCGGGCTGGCGTTGATCCTGGGTCTGGCGGCGGCGTTGTTGCTCCTGGTGGTGGAGCTTAGCAGCGATGCAAGCATTTATCGGACCTTGAGCGGGCGCGCGAGCGACCCCGACGTGCCGCTGTTCCGTTATAATCGAGGCACCAGCGCTTTGGTGCTGTTGGCTTGGCCGGCGGCGGCGTGGCTCTGGTCGCGCCCGCGCTCGCGCCAAGGGTGGGGGTTGGATTGGGCTCGAGGATTGGCGCTGGGGCTGATCGTGCTGTCGATCGCGGCGGCGGGGTATGGAGATTCGGCCTCGGCCCTGGTTGCCGGCGTCGCCGGCTTGGTTGCCGCAGCGGCAGCGGTATTGGCGCCGAGCGTGGCTTTCTTTATCGGTGTTTCCGCCACGGCGGCTTTCACGCTCCTCTCACCGTTCCTGTTCATCAATCTGCTGGCCTGGGTTCAG
>JAQBUJ010000054.1 GCA_027623845.1 Pseudomonadota bacterium | reverse complement strand
GTGGACCATAATGTCCATCGGAACCCGGGATTGGGCACATGGGTTCTGATCAATGGAAGGTGGTATTAATCCGTTCGTTGAAACCTTCAACCTGCGCGATGAGATCCGTTCTCTTGAATTACGTGATCCGGGGCGGCTGGTGTTCATGCCGGTATTACCGACGCATATGGACCTGGCCCAGCTTTACCGGTCTTGCGACGCTTTCCTCGGTGCAAGCCGGGCTGAGGGTTGGGGACTTTGCCACATGGAAAGCGCCGCCTGCGGCCTGCCACTGGTGACCACCAATTATTCAGCGCCTTCGGAATGGGCGGCCGGTCATGCTTATTTTCTCGACTACCGGATGACCGACGTCAAAACACGGTTCTTTAACCGCCAGGATCGCCGGCAAGGCGAATGGGCGGATCCGAATTGGGAGCAGTTTCGCCAGACCATGCGCCATTTGGTCGACAATCCCGATGAGGCGAAACAACGTGGCCAGGCGATCTCCGAGCATGTTCGCCGGAACTATGACTGGCCGGTCACCGCGAAATACGGCGCCGACATGATCCGGCGGATCGCCGCCGGTTGACGTCGAGCGTCGAAGGACTGTCCGGAGCGGCGGCGCTGACGATGGCGAAAAGTCGACTTGCTCTGTGCCGGCCATTGGGTTTGGATGATCGGCACAAAGGAGAGCGCGCATGAATTTCGACTGGAACCCGGACCCCGATGACATCGCATCGGTGAAGGCTTGGCTCGGGGCTTGGCAGCCCTGTGTCCAGAACGTGGATTTCGTGCCGGCGCGCCGGCTGTTCGCCGAGAACGTCGCCTCGTTTGGGACCCATATGGATATTGTCGAGGGCCGCGACGCGCTGGAGCAGAACCAGTGGCGCTCGGTCTGGCCGACCATCGATGATTTCGTCTGGGACTTCGAAGACATCCGCATTGGCGTGTCACCGGACCGCCTGATGGGCTTCCTGATCACCACTTGGACCTCGACCGGCTATCACCAAGATGGCGACCGTTTCGATCGACCGGGTCGCAGCTCGGTCATGCTGACGCGCGAAGGGGTGGCCGCCGAATGGCTGGGGGTGCACACGCATTTCTCGCTCTATCCAGGGACGCCGGGGCGCTCATACGGATCGAGGCCAGCGAAATCCTAGAGCCTTTTTTAATCAAGCGGCATCTGCGACGGGCCTTTTAGATCAGCCCCCGCGCCGCCAGATTGCGCATCAACGCTGCGGTTCCAAATGTCCAAGGCGGAATGCGCTCCGACAGGTTCACCTGATTGATCAGCCCGCCAAGTTTTGGCGAGGCGATGCGCACCACGTCGCCGACTTTGTGGGTAAAGCCCTGACCCGGCGCGTCCCGATCGTCGGTTGGTGAGAACAGGGTCCCGGTCATCAGGCAGAAGCCGTCGGGATATTGGTGATGGGCGCCAATGGTTTCGGCGACCAGATCGGCGACATCACGGCTGATTTTCGACATCGAGGAGCGGCCCCGCATGGTGAATTGGTCCAGCCCCTCGACCGTGAGGGAAAGTTCCGCCGCCCGGGCATCGTCCAGAGTGTAGTGATCATCAAACAGTCGGATGAACGGCCCAACCGCGGCTGAGCCGTTATTGTCCTTGGCCTTGCCGAGCAACAAGGCGCTGCGCCCTTCGATATCGCGCAAGTTGACGTCATTGCCGAGGGTAGCGCCGACGATCTCACTCCTGGCGTTGACGATCAGGGTGACTTCCGGCTCCGGGTTGTTCCAGACCGATTTGGAATGCAGGCCGACCTCGGCGCCGACACCGACCGCCGACATCGGTTGCGCCTTGGTGAAGACTTCGGCATCCGGGCCGATGCCAACCTCCAGATACTGCGACCACATGCCTTTTTCGATGAGCATCGCCTTGAGCTGCATCGCCTCGTCCGATCCCGGCACGATCTGGCCGAGGTCGAGGCCGACGGCGTCGCGGATCTCGTCTCGAATGCCATCGGCGGCGCTTGGGTCGCCCTTGGCGCGCTCCTCGATGACCCGTTCCAGCATGCTTGCGGCGAAGGTGACTCCGCAGGCCTTGACCGCCTGCAGGTCCACCGGAGCCAGAAAGTGGGGAACATCCGGGTCGCGGGCGTCATGGGCCGAGTTGGCTAGGATCTCGGCAACACCGCCGATTTCCAGGCCGCCGGCGCCAAGCACCCGGTCGAGCGGCTCGGCATCGTTCATCAATTCCGAGACGGTCGCCATGGTGCCGGTGATGTCGACCACGGCGTCGCCGCGAAGCACCACCACGGCCGGTCCAGCCGCCTCGGGCAGCCAGACACGACCGACCAGATTCGCCTGCCGCCAATCTTCGGGCAGGCAATCCTGGATCGTAAGATCAAGCGCCATGCGCGTCGTCTCCCCGAGAGCCGGTATGGGTGATCAGTCGGCGACGCATTTCTGATGCTGCTCGCCGAGCCCGTCGATCGCCAGGTGCATTTCGTCACCGGCCTTCAGGAACACCGGATTCGGTTTGACGCCCAGACCAACGCCCGGCGGCGTGCCGGTGGAGATCACATCGCCCGGATGCAGGGTGAAGAACTGCGAGAGGTAATGCACGATGTGGGCGACGCCGAAGATCATGGTTTTGGTGCTGCCGTCCTGATAGCGCTTGCCGTTTACATCCAGGGTCATCTTCAGGTTCTGCGGGTCCGGCACTTCGTCGCGGGTCACCAACCACGGGCCGGTGGGTCCGAACGTGTCGCAGCTCTTGCCTTTGGTCCATTGCCCCGACCGCTCTGCCTGGAAGGCGCGCTCGGAGACGTCATTGACGATACAATAGCCAGCGACATGGTCGAGGGCATTGGCCTCGGAAACATATTTGGCGGTTTTGCCGATGACGAAGCCAAGCTCGATTTCCCAGTCGGTCTTCACCGAGGTGCGTGGGATACGGACATCGTCATTCGGTCCGACGATCGCTGAATTGGACTTCATGAAAATGATCGGCTCCGGTGGCGGGGTCGCCCCGGTCTCGGCGGCGTGGTCGGAGTAGTTGAGGCCGATGCAAACCATCTTGCCGATATTGCCGACACAGGCGCCAAGGCGCGGCTTGCCGGAAACCGCCGGCAGCGTCGAAAGATCAAGTGCCGCCAGCTTGGCGAGCGTCGCGTCGTCGACGGTCGAGGGATTGACGTCGTCGATCACCCCGGAAAGATCCCGGATCGCGCCGGCGCTGTCCAAGATACCCGGCTTTTCCTGCCCTAAGGGGCCATAGCGCAACAATTTCATGGCGTCGTCCTTCCACGGATCTCGTATATTATTGGCACAGCGGGAGTATGAATTTGATGCTCGCCGCCTTTGAGCCGGCAGCATCGCGACGCCGCGCCAGAGTGTCAAGCGGGCCGGAGCCTTGAGCAGTGTTGAGCTGGCCGCGACGGCGCAGTCACGTGCCTCCCTCACACTAAAAAGAACGACCGACTCCGACCGCATCACTTGGCCTTGATCCGGAACACGGGTCCGCGCATCCTGCGGATCGTTTCGTCTCAACCACCTGGAAAGCCCGCCATGCCGCTTGCCAATACCAATCAACAGGTGGCCCTTTGGGCGCTCCCGGTTGCAGGACGGGAAAAATACCGGCAAGCGGATTGTCCCGGTCGGCCCGGAACTGACTTAGGCGCGCTTTGATGACTCAGACAATGGCGATCGGTTGCGACTGGGGAACCAGCAGCTTGCGGGCCTATCGCCTTGGCGGTGATGGCACGGTGCTGGAGCGCCGCGAGACGCCGCGCGGCATTATGACGGTCGAGGCGGCAGGCTTCGAGGCGGCCTTCGAGGATAGCGTCGGTGACTGGCTCGATGCGGCCACCGGGGCGCCGGTGGTGCTCTCCGGCATGATCGGCAGTCGCCAGGGCTGGTGTGAAGCGCCGTATCTGGCGTGCCCCGCCGATATCGCCGGCTTGGCGGCGGCGATGCTGCCGGTGGATCTCGCGCGTGGCCGGCGGATCTGGATCGCGCCGGGACTTTCGCACCGCGATAGCGACGGCACGCCCGACGTGATGCGCGGCGAGGAGGTACAGATCCTCGGCGCCCAGGAGGCTATTGGCGATGCACCAGCCTTGGTCTGTCTGCCGGGCACGCACAGCAAATGGGCGCGGGTCCGGGGTGGCCAGGTGCTTGGCTTCTCCACCCACATGACTGGCGAGGTATTCGAGGCGGTGCGTGGCCACACCATCCTTGGCCGGATGATCGACGCCGAGGCCTGGGACGAACCAGCGTTTCTCGACGGATTGGCGCGGGGCCGCGCGCCCGGTGGGTTGCTCGGCCATTTGTTCGGGGTCCGGGCCAAGGGATTGTTCGGCGAACTCGACGACGGGACAGCCGGCGCTTATCTCTCGGGCCTGATGATCGGCCATGAACTCGACGCCGCGCTTGGGGCGGAAAATGCTGATGTCGAAAGCGAGGGCGGCACGGCCGGAACGATTTGCCTGATTGGCGCGGGACGTTTGGTTGAACTTTATGCCACGGCCTTGGCGCATCTCGGTCGCGATTGCCGTGTTTTACCGGCTGATGTAGCGGCGGTTGGGCATCTGCGGCTTGCCCGTGCGCTTATCGATGGAGAGTCCTGATGACCGCGTTAAACGCCTGGCTCGATGCCTGTCCGTTGGTCGCCATTCTGCGCGGCGTCAAGCCGAACGAAGTCGAGGGTATCGGCGCGGCTTTGATAGAGGCCGGCTTCAAGATCATTGAGGTGCCGCTGAATTCGCCCGACCCCTTGGAGAGTATTCGCCGACTGTCCGAGGCATTCGGTGCCGATGCGCTGATCGGCGCGGGGACCGTGCTCGACCCAGCCTTGGTGCAAGGCGTGGCTGAGGCCGGTGGTCGTCTGATCGTTATGCCGCATGCCGGTGGCGACGTGGTCCGCGCGGCGAAATCGCGGGGACTGTTCGCGGTGCCCGGCTTCGCCACTCCGACCGAGGCTTTCGCCATGCTGGATGCGGGCGCCGACGCCCTGAAATTGTTCCCAGCCGAGGCGAGTCCGCCGTCGGTGCTCAAAGCGATGCGGGCGGTGCTGCCGAAACAGGTTGCGGTGCTGCCGGTGGGCGGGATTACGCCGGAGAAGATGGCGGGGTATTTCAGCGCCGGCGCCACCGGTTTCGGCCTTGGCTCGGCCCTGTACAAGCCGGGAATGACGGCGACTGAGGTCGGCGAAAATGCCCGCGGATTCATCGCCGCGTTGGATTGATCGCCCCCGAATTGATGGCCCCAGTCCCTAAAGCGCCCTGGCCTGATCCCTGAGGGTGAATTTTTGCACCTTGCCGGTGGAGGTCTTCGGCAACTCACCGAACACCACTGTCTTCGGCGCCTTGAAATGCGCCAGATTGGCCCGGCAGTAGCTGATCAGTTCAGCTTCGCTGGCCTCGGCGCCGGGCTTCAGGGTCACGAAGGCGCACGGTGTTTCGCCCCATTTCACGTCCGGGCGGGCGACCACCGCCGCCTCCAGGACGCTGGGGTGGCGGAACAGCACACCTTCCACCTCGATGGTGCTGATGTTCTCGCCGCCGGAAATGATGATGTCCTTGGAGCGGTCCCGCAGCTCGATATAACCGGATGGATGCGTCACGCCGAGGTCGCCGGTGCGGAACCAACCGCCCTTGAAAGCCTCCTCGGTCGCCGTTTGGTTCTTCAGGTAACCCTTCATCACGACATTGCCGCGCATCATCACCTCACCCATGGTCTCGCCATCGGCGGGCACCGGCTGCATCGTCTCCGGATCGGCGATCATCAGGCCTTCTAGGACCGGATAGCGCACCCCTTGGCGGGATTTCAGTTCCGCTTGGTCGCCAGTGGGCAGGTCGTTCCATTCGTCGTGCCATTCGCAAACCGTCACCGGGCCATAAACCTCGGTCAGGCCGTAGACATGGGTGATCGCGACGCCTTTGGCTTCCATACCCTCGATGATCACGGCAGGCGGGGCGGCGCCAGCGGTCATCATGGCCAACGGGTGATCCCATGTTCGTGTCGCCTCGGTCGGCGCATTCACCAGCATGTTCATGACCACCGGCGCGCCGCACATATGGCTTACTTTGTGGTCGGCGATGGCATCGTAGATCGGCTTGGCCTCAACCCGTCGCAGACAGACATGGGTGCCGCCGAGCATGGTGATGGTCCAGGGGAAGCACCAGCCGTTACAGTGGAACATCGGCAAGGTCCACAGATAGGTCGGGTGCTTTTTCATGCCCCAGACCAGACTGTTGCCGATGGCGTTCAGATAGGCGCCGCGGTGATGATAGACCACGCCCTTGGGGTTTCCGGTGGTTCCCGACGTGTAGTTGAGCGCCAGCGCATCCCATTCGGATTTTGGCGGAATGGCGACGAAATCGGCATCCCCGGTGGCCAGAAAATCTTCATATTCGATGGCGCCTAACCGCGCGCCGCCTGGCGTCGTCGGGTCGTCATAGTCGATGACCAGGATGTCGCGACCGATTTCGGCCAAGGCCTGTTTCACCACTGGCGCGAACTCGGTATCGGTGATCAGTACTTTTGCCTCGCCATGGTTCAGGATAAAGGCCACGGTCGCGGCATCTAGACGGGTGTTGAGCGCATTCAGCACCGCACCGGTCATCGGAACGCCGAAGGTCGCTTCGAAGGATGGCGGTACGTTCGGCGCCATCACCGAAACCGTGTCGCCTTTGCCGATCCCGTGTTTAGCCAACGCCGAGGCCAGCCGGTGACAGCGGGCTTGAGTTTGTGACCAGGTGAAGCGCTGATCGCCGTGAATGACCGAGGTGCGGGTCGGGAACACCGCTGCGGTTCGCGCCAGGAAGGAAAGCGGCGAGAGCGGTACATAATTGGCGGCGTTCTTGTCGAGATCGGTCTCGAAAGGGTGGCCGGTCATCTTTGTTCCTCCGGGATGGCATCCACAGCCGAGCGTTTTGTGTCGCCGGAAAACTACCGGGCTTGAAGGGTGGGCGCAATGCGCCTGGGCCGGAGCCGTTTCAAGGCTTTTGCGCGAGCACGCCACCGCTCATCGGGCGCGGCGTACCGGTGGTTCCGGGATAACTTATCGGAAGACCAAGGCGCGAGCGGACGGCCATGTAACCAAAGGCCTGCGCCTCGACGGCGTCGCCGGACCAGCCGATGGCGTCGCCGGAGGTGATCTCCGCGTCGATCCGGGCGCGCAGTCCGTCCATCAGCGCCTGATTGTGCCGGCCACCACCGACGACGATCCATTGTCGCGGCTGCAACGGCATGTGTATGGCCGCTTGGGAAATGGTTTCAACGGTGAAGGCGGTCAGCAGCGCCGCACCATCTTCAACCGACAGATCCCGCAAGACATCCACCGCAATGGCCGCGAAAGCGTCGCGATCCAAAGACTTTGGCGGTTTCTCGTTGAAATAAGGATGGGTCATCAACTTGGCGAGCTTGAGCGGGTGCGAGCGCCCAGCAGCGCCAAGCGCGCCATCGCGGTCGAACGGGTTACCGGTGTGACGCCTGATCCAATCGTCGAGCAACGCATTGCCGGGCCCGGTATCGTAGCCGATCAAGGCGTCCTCGCCGTCGCCGATCCAGGTAACATTGGCGACCCCGCCGATGTTCAGCACCGCAAGCGGTCGCGGCATTTTGGCTGCAAGCGCCCGATGAAAAACTGGGGCCAGCGGCGCCCCCTGACCGCCGGCCGCGACATCGGCGCTGCGCAGGTCATAGACCACATCGATGCCGGTATCCCGTGCCAGCTTCGCCCCGTCGCCGATCTGCCAGGTTCTCGCCTCCTCGGGTTTGTGCAGGACCGTGTGGCCGTGAAAGCCGATGACATCCACCTCTGTCGGGCTAATGTCCGCGGCCCGCAGCAGCGCCGAGACCGCGCGCGCGTGAAAAGCCGTGAGTTCTTGCTCAACTGAGGCGACATCGCATGGGTCCGCGATCAGGTCGCGCAGTCGGTCACGAAAAGCGGAATCGTATGGCGTGGTCAAATGCAGGCCCGGCTCCAGCATCGCCTCGCCGTCGGTGGTGATCAGCGCCGCATCGACACCGTCCATCGAGGTGCCGCTCATCAACCCGATCGCGGTCCATGCTTTTTTCACCATGGGGTTTGATAGAGGCCGTCGTATACAGCGTCAACATCAAGTCCTTGAAACGCGGTGTTGTTGAGGCTTGAGGGCTGGTGTGTTACATCCGCCGTCCCGAATTTCCGGTAAACGCGAGGCACCAGGCCATGTCCAGCTTCTCTTCGTCGTTCATGACGACGATGCATAATCGCGGTTTCATCCACCAAGTGACGGATGACGTCGAACTTGATTCAATGATGAACAACAAGGCTGTCACCGCGTATATCGGCTTCGATTGTACCGCCGATAGTCTGCATGTCGGCAGCCTCGTCCAGATCATGATGCTGCGGCATCTGCAGAAGTCCGGTCATAAGCCGATTGTCCTGATGGGCGGCGGCACGACCAAGGTTGGCGACCCGTCCGGCAAGGACGACATGCGCAAACTGCTCAGCGACGAGGATATCGAGAACAATAAGGCCGGTATTCGCAAGATTTTCGAAAACTACCTCTCGTTCGGCGACGGGCCGAGCGACGCTGTGATGTGCGACAATGACGAGTGGCTTTCCGGGCTGCAATACATCCCGTTCTTGCGCAAATACGGTCGGCATTTCTCGGTTAACCGGATGTTGTCCTTCGACAGCGTGAAGCTGCGGTTGGAGCGTCAACAGCCGCTGTCGTTTCTTGAGTTCAACTACATGATCCTCCAGGCCTATGATTTCCTGGAATTGCGTCGGCGCTATGGATGCGTGTTGCAGATGGGCGGCTCGGACCAATGGGGCAACATCGTCAATGGTGTGGAATTGGCCCGCCGTGTCGATCAGCAGACGATTTTCGGCTTGACCACGCCGTTGGTGACGACCGCGTCCGGCGCCAAGATGGGCAAGACCGCTCAGGGGGCGATCTGGCTCAATGCCGATCGGCTGAGCGCCTATGATTTTTGGCAATTCTGGCGCAACACCGAGGATGGAGATGTCGGTCGCTTCCTCAGGTTGTTTACCGAACTACCGCTGGATGAAATCAAGCGGTTGGAGAGTTTGCCGGGCAGCGAGCTGAATGACGCGAAAAAGATCCTGGCCGACGAGGCGACAAGGCTGTGCCACGGCGCGGCGGCGGCGTTGGCTGCGACCGAGACGGCGCGCCAGACCTTCGAAGAAGGAAAGCTCGGCGACGCCCTGCCAACGGTCGCGGTGGCCAAGGCGGATCTCGATGCCGGCCTATGGATTGTCGAGGCGCTGCGTCAGGCCGGGTTGGTATCCTCGAACGGTGAGGCCCGCCGCTTGATCAAGAACAATGGGGCCAGGGTCAACGACACGGCGGTACGGGACGAGGGTTTGAAGCTTGGCCAGGATGACGTTAGCGCCGATGGGCTGATCAAACTGTCCTCGGGCCGCAAGCGCCACGCCTTGTTGCGCGTGGCCTGAGGAACGGTCTCACCGGTCTTGCTTTGGAATTTGGTGAGCTGGCGTAAGCGGCTGACTTGCAGGCAGATTGGTCGCCTTGACCAGGGCGCGTAGAAAGCCAGGGGCAAAGGCTGTCAATGGATTGACGGTCACGGTGGGGCCATCGATGCTTCCGCGGACCAAGTATTCGGCGGCGAGCAGGCCTTCTTTTTCACCGCCGGTCAAAATGCGGCCGAGGATTGGAATCTGATCGATCAGCCGGCTCAATCCATAGGCCGGCACGAGCATGCCGTTCATATCGATGGTCCTGGCGAGACGGTCGATGCCGCCGCTCGCGGAAATTCCCAAAGATGAGCCGAATGCAAGCGCGTCGATGATCTCCGCGCGCTCCTTGGTAACGTCGATCTTTGCGGTCAGACTCTCGAAGCGGATCCCCCGCCCGCCCAGGATATCGACCAACCCGGGTAGAAACGCAGCGTTCAAGAGCTGGGCCAGAAGCGGCGCGTTGATCAGTCCGAATTCCTGCACTGAAAGATCGATGACGGTATGCTCGCTATCGCCCTGACCGGTGGTGATGCCGGCCACGGCAAGACGACCTCCTTCGATCGAATCGAGTATATCGAAGCCGTGCAACACCCGGCCAGCGTCCTCGGAAAGGATCTCGAATCGCTTCGCGTCGTCGGCGACGGCATAGCCGATGGTGATCGGTTCATCGCCGATATGGCCGGTGAGTTGGATATCGTTCAACAGACGACCGTCATGACGCAAGGTCAGGATCGTATCGGTGATCGGCGGTAAGGCGCCGATATGGATTTCCTTGAAACGAGCATTGATCGAGATGGGGGGGGTAGGGGCCGAGGACTCGGTCGCCTCGCCCTCGATAAAACGTCGGATGTCTAGTCGGTCTCCCGAGAAAGTCGCCTCAAAGAAGCCCTCGGGACGGGCGTTGATCACCCCGGCCATCGTGCTATCGCCAAGCACTAGCTGGTTGATGCGGACCCGTTTCAATGCGCCGGTGTCAGGCTGGAAATCCGCCGCCAGATCGATGCCCAGATCGGCGGCTAGCAGGCTGGCGGAATAGAGGCTTCGGGCCTGATCGGCCTGCATGTCGAGCAAGAACCGCACCCGTCCTGCGGCGCCTGCCGGCTTGCTCCACTTCAGGGCCGGAATCGCCATGCCGGTATCCCGCAGATCAAGTACCGCCGAAACCTCAGCGTTTCCGTCCGCTAGATTGAGCATCTCGACATCCACCATGACCGGCCCATCAAGCGTCACGAAGGCGGGTAGCCCCAGATCGGTGATGGCGGCGTCGTCGAAGGTGCCGGTCAGGTGCTTGCGCCGGCGAATGCGGGATTTTTCGGTAAAGACCTCGTCCAAGGTC
>JAQBUJ010000053.1 GCA_027623845.1 Pseudomonadota bacterium | reverse complement strand
CGGCATCGGGGTGAGGTCGCGGCTGACGTGACATCCGCCGTTGAACTGGGCCAGGCACAGATAAACGCCGTGACCGCGGCGCTTCGCGAGGCTGTCGGCCAGAAAGTGGCCGTCAATCTTGCGGTTGACCCGTCTTTGATCGGCGGTCTGATTGTGCGCGTTGGGTCGCGCATGGTCGACAGTTCGATCCGTACCAAGTTGCAACGGCTACAATTTGCCATGAAGGGTGTAGGCTGATGGATATCCGCGCCGCCGAGATCTCCTCGATCCTCAAGGACCAGATCGCCAATTTTGGATCCGAGGCGGAAGTCGCCGAGGTTGGCCAGGTGCTGTCCGTTGGTGACGGAATTGCGCGCGTTTACGGACTGGACAAGGTTCAGGCCGGCGAAATGGTCGAATTCCCCCATGGCATCCAAGGCATGGCGCTGAACCTCGAGAGCGACAATGTCGGTATCGTGATTTTCGGCGACGACCGGAACATTAAGGAAGGCGACACGGTCAAGCGGACCGGCACCATCGTCGACGTCCCGGTCGGCAAGGGCCTGCTGGGACGCGTGGTCGATCCGCTTGGTAATCCGATCGACGGCAAGGGGCCGATCGTGTCGGACGAGCGTCGCCGGGTGGAGGTCAAGGCGCCGGGCATCATGCCGCGCAAGGGCGTGCATGAGCCGATGCAGACCGGCCTGAAGGCGATCGACAGTTTGATCCCGGTTGGCCGTGGCCAGCGTGAGCTGATCATCGGTGACCGCCAGACCGGCAAGACCGCCATCGCGATCGACACCTTCATCAATCAGAAATCGGTCAATGACGCCGCCGGCGACGATGACTCGAAAAAGCTGTTTTGTATCTATGTCGCGATCGGCCAAAAGCGCTCGACCGTCGCGCAGATCGTCAAAACCCTCACCGATTACGGCGCGATGGAATATTCCATCGTTGTCGCCTCGACCGCGTCCGAGCCGGCGCCGATGCAGTTCCTGGCGCCCTACGCCGGTTGCACGATGGGCGAGTATTTCCGTGATAACGCCATGCACGCCTTGATCGTTTATGACGATCTTTCCAAACAGGCGGTGGCGTATCGCCAGATGTCGTTGTTGCTGCGCCGACCACCGGGACGCGAGGCTTATCCGGGTGATGTGTTCTACATTCACTCCCGGTTGCTGGAACGCGCGGCGAAGATGAATGATGAGCACGGCGCGGGCTCAATGACCGCCCTGCCGGTCATCGAAACTCAGGCCGGCGACGTTTCGGCCTATATCCCGACCAACGTGATTTCGATCACCGATGGCCAGATCTTCCTGGAAACCGAGCTGTTCTATCGCGGCATTCGCCCGGCGGTGAATGTCGGCCTGTCGGTCAGCCGGGTTGGCTCCGCCGCCCAGATCAAGGCGATGAAGCAGGTTGCCGGACGGATCAAGCTGGAACTGGCGCAGTACCGAGAGATGGCTGCCTTCGCGCAGTTCGCCTCTGACCTCGATCCGGTGACCCAACGGTTGCTGGCCCGGGGCGAGCGCCTGACCGAATTGCTCAAGCAACCGCAATACGCGCCGTTGCCGATTGAGGAGCAGGTGGTTTCGATCTTCGCCGGCGTGCGTGGCTATCTGGATGGTGTCGAAATCAACCAGGTGACCCGGTTTGAACAGGGCCTTCTCTCGGATGTTAAAGCCAATGCGCCCGACATTCTGGCGGCGATCCGAGATGAGAAGGAATTGAGCGACGACACGGACAAGAAATTGGCTGAGTTCGTCGACGCCTACGCCAAGAAATTTGCCTGAGCCTGGGCTCGTAGCGCCGTATCCGGCCAGGAGACAGTATGCCAAGTCTCAAGGACCTAAAACTTCGGATCAACAGCGTCAAGTCGACGCAAAAGATCACATCGGCCATGAAGATGGTCGCGGCCGCGAAATTGCGCCGCGCCCAGGAACAGGCCGAAGCCGCGCGTCCCTATTCGGTGCGCATGGATCGTATGATCGCCTCTCTGGCCGGCAAGTCCAGCGGTGTGGGCGGCCCGAAACTTCTGGCCGGAACCGGCGCCGACGACTCGCATCTGTTGGTCGTCATGACCGCCGATCGCGGCCTGTGCGGTGGTTTCAACACCAGTATCGTGCGGGCCACGCGCAACCGGATCCGGGCATTGGAGCTGGCTGGTAAGAAAGTCCGGCTGATCTGTGTCGGCCGTAAAGGCAAGGACCAGTTGCGCCGCGACTATGCCAGTTTGATCACCGATTCGATCGAGGGCATTACCCGTAAAAAGGTGGAGTTTTCCAGCGCCGACGAAATTGGCGGCCGGTTGCTGCAAATGTATGAGAACGACGAGTTCGACATCTGCACGATCATCTACAACCGCTTTCAATCGGCGATGACGCAGATCGTTACGGAACAGCAAATCATTCCGGCAAGCGTGCCCGGCGTGGACGAGGGCGCCGATGGCGCCGCCGGACTTTACGAATACGAACCGGACGAAGAGGGTATCCTGGCCGAGCTGCTGCCGCGCAACGTCGCGACGCAGATTTTCTCGGCGTTGCTGGAGAACACCGCCAGCGAGCATGGAGCCCGGATGAGCGCGATGGATAGCGCCACCCGCAATGCCGGCGAAATGATCGACAAGCTGACGCTGACCTATAACCGCACGCGTCAAGCCTTTATCACCAAGGAGCTGATCGAGATCATCTCCGGCGCCGAAGCGCTTTAGGCGCGACGGCGGCAGAACAGCGGCGACAGTAACACCAGACGCACGAGCCCACAGGGTCGATAGGACCGGGCGAACGGGAGTGGAAGATGGCAACGAACGCGACAGGTAAGATCAGTCAGGTCATTGGCGCCGTGGTGGACGTACAGTTCGAAGGCGACCTGCCGGCGATCCTGAACGCGCTGCACACCCAGAACGGTGAGACCCGACTGGTGCTGGAAGTGGCGCAGCATCTGGGTGAGAACATGGTGCGCACCATCGCCATGGACAGCACCGAAGGCTTGGTTCGCGGTTCGCCGGTGACCGACACCGGAGAGCCGATCACCGTGCCGGTCGGCCCGGAGACGCTGGGTCGGTTGATCAACGTCATCGGCGAAGCGATCGACGAAGGTGAGCCGATCGTCTCGAAGATGCATTACCCGATTCATCGCCCGGCCCCGGCCTATGTCGATCAGTCGACCGAGTCGGAAATCCTGGTGACCGGCATTAAGGTCGTCGATCTGCTGGCCCCTTACGCCAAGGGCGGCAAGATCGGCCTGTTCGGCGGCGCCGGTGTCGGCAAGACCGTCATCATCATGGAATTGATCAATAACATCGCCAAGGCGCATGGCGGATACTCGGTTTTCGCCGGTGTCGGCGAGCGCACCCGTGAGGGCAATGACCTCTATCATGAGATGCTCGAGTCCGGCGTGATCAAGCCGAATGGCGAGCCAGGCTCCAAGGCCGCCCTGGTCTATGGCCAGATGAACGAGCCGCCAGGAGCGCGCTCACGGGTTGGCTTGACCGGGTTGACCTTGGCTGAGTATTTCCGGGACGAGGAAGGCCAGGACGTGCTGTTCTTCGTCGATAACATTTTCCGCTTCACCCAGGCCGGTTCCGAGGTTTCGGCGCTGTTGGGGCGCATTCCCTCGGCGGTTGGCTATCAGCCGACCCTGGCGACCGACATGGGGATGCTGCAGGAGCGGATCACCTCGACCAACAAAGGCTCGATCACGTCGGTGCAGGCGATTTATGTGCCGGCCGATGACTTGACCGACCCGGCGCCGGCGACGTCGTTCTCGCATCTTGACGCGACCACGGTGCTCAGCCGGCAGATCGCCGAGCTGGGTATCTACCCGGCGGTGGACCCGCTCGACTCGACCTCGCGGATGCTTGACCCGCGGATTGTCGGCGAGGAGCATTATGCGATCGCCCGCGAGGTGCAGGAAGTACTGCAGACCTACAAGTCGCTGCAGGACATCATCGCCATTCTGGGCATGGACGAGCTTTCGGAAGAGGATCGTCTGACGGTCGCGCGCGCCCGCAAGATCCAGCGTTTCCTTTCGCAGCCGTTCTTCGTCGCTGAGATCTTCACCGGTACGCCGGGCGTTCTGGTGTCGCTGGAAGAGACGATCCGCGGCTTTAAGGAGATCATCGACGGCAAGCACGATGATTTGCCGGAATCGGCCTTCTACATGGTCGGCACCATCGACGAGGCGATCGAGAAGGCCAAACAGATGGCCGCCGAGGCCGCCTAAGGGCGCTGAAACCGCGGAGCCGCAGCCATGTCCGATACAACAATGTTCGAGTTGGTCTCGCCGGAACGCCTGCTGATGTCGCGTGACGTGAGCATGGTCGTGGTCCCCGGAGGCGAGGGCTTCTTTGGCGTATTACCCCGCCACTCGCCGCTGCTCTCGACGTTGGTGCCCGGGGTGATTGATGTCTATGAAGACGGCACGATCACCGATCGAATTTTCGTTGCCGGCGGGTTCGCTGAAGTGACCGAGGACCGCTGCACTGTCCTGGCGGAAGAAGCGGTGGCCGTCGCCGATCTCGACGTTGCGGCGACTGAGCAGCGGGTGGTGGATTTGCGCGATGAATTGAAGGACGCCACCGGAAACGAGGCGGATCGCCTGACCCGCCGGATCGCTGAGCTGGAAACTGTGGTGGTCGCCATGAAGCTCGCCAAGGGCAGCTGAAAGTAGCGGCGCTCCCTTTAGGCGCGGTTGGAATTCACATCTCGATACTGCCATAGTAGGGCTGATCGCCGTTTCCGGCGGTGACGGCTGGCCATGGCATGAGATTTCTCGCACGCCTCCTGATTTTTCTATCGGTCCTGATCCTTGTCCTTGGGCCGGGCGTCTTCTTGGCCCGGGACACCTTGGCTCCGGGCTTGGCGTCTTGGATCGCCCGGTCGGGCTTCGGGCTGACCGGGCTTGGCCACCTTGATTTTCAGATCGTTTATTTGGGCGCTGGTCGTCTGGCGTTGCGCAATGTGAGCGCCGGCGGCGGAGCGATCACCGCCGAAGCCATCGACGCTACCTATCAGCTTTCGGATCTTCGACAGGGCCGATTGGCCTCGCTCAGCGTGAACGGTTTGACGATGCGGGCGGGTCATGAAAATGGCCGGCTTGACCTTGGGCCGCTTGATGCGTTGCTCTCAGGCCAAGCGCCAAGCGGTTCCAGGAGCCCCTGGAGCCAATGGCGACTGCCAATGGACCGACTGATCCTGAAGGACGCCCGTGCCCTTCTGGAGACGCCGCAAGGAGCGCTTGAGCTCACTTTCAATATTTCTGCCGAGGAACGCGAAAATGGCGTCCTAAGCGGGGCCGGCGATGCGGTGGTCAAAGCATCGAGCACGACCGTGGCGGGCGGCGGTGTGGCCCGTGCCCGTCTGCGCTTCGAGGGGGGGCGCGAGTTGTCCGGCGCGTTCAGGATCAACGGGAAAATCTCGCAGGGCTCGGCGCGGTTCCAACAGATCGCGCTCGGATCGGGCGGCGGCGAAATCGTCGCGGAAATCGGCGGGGCGGATCGCAACAGTGGCCAAGTGTCGCTCCGGCTCGATGAAGGGCGTATTGGCCAAGCGACCCTTCCGTCAATCGTCCTGGAAGCGGTGTTTCGCGGCGATGCGGGCTCGGCCAGCCTGCGGTTGTCCGATCCGGCGCACCCGGCTCAGTCCTATACCCTCGCGGCGGCAATCGACGGCGGAACCCGAGAGCGGTTGCAAGTAAGGCTGACCGGCGATGGCGCGGTCGGGGTTCCCTATCGGTTGCTGCAAAGCGTGCTCAACCTACCGATCGATGATCTGGAAGGCACGGCGGGTTTCCGGATAAACGGCACCGTGCCGGGGCCGATCAGCAATTTCGCGTCACGCCGGTTTGATGCGGATGCGCTGCGTGGCGCCATCGCGACCGGCGGCGCCGAGATAGCGCTTTCTTCGGTTGTTTGGGAAGGCCGGCCGCGGCGGATGGCGTTGTCCGGTCGGCTCTCCGCTATCGCAGGTTCGGGGCGTTTGGAACTGCGCGCTGCCGACACTTGGCGTTTGGAGGCGCCCATGCAAGAACTCGCCGCCCTGGCCGAAAAGATCCCCGAAGCGGCGCACGGTTGGCTCGACTCGGGCCTTGTGGTTGCGCTGGAACGCGGCAGCGACACCGCGTCGGCGTTGGTCGATTTCACCGGAAAAACACCGAAAGCGCGGCTTTCCGGGACACTTACCGGGTTATTGGGTGAAAGCCGCCGCGGGACGCTTTCCGGCTCGGTGACGCTCGGATCGTCGACATCGAAAAACCCCGGCCGCTGGGCGGCGGATATCGACGTGGCGCGGCTCCGGCTGAGCGGTTTCGAGTTGGCGGGTTCCGCGTTGCGCACGGCAGATGCAAGCTGCAAGGGGCAGGTCGGTCCCGGCTACGCCTCGGGACGGTTTACCGTGCGGGGGCAGGCCGGTATAGCGAACGCCGGGACCAGCGGCGATGTCGCGTTGGATCTGGCCGGACGAATCCTCACTGCCGGCGGCGCGACGCGGGCGGTGGTCGAGCGCCTCGATCTTGCGGTGGCGAAAGTGCGCCGCGCGGCGAGCGGTCTGTCGATCTTGCAGCCGGTGCGGCTTTCCCAGCCACCCGATACCGCAGCGGAGCTTATCGTCACGCGACAACCCGGTAAGCCGACGCACCTCGATATTCGCGGGGCTCTGGCGGTCGAACCGATCATTCTGCACCTCAGCGGCGACGGGGAGGGTCGTCAGGTCCAAATCTCGCCGGGCCGGATCGATGGGCGTTTCAAGGACACCGGTAGACCGGGCGGCGAAACCCTTGAAGTCGCCATTCACGAGGCTGGATTTGATGATCCGGGCCTGCCGGTGATCGTCTCCGGGATGTCCGGCACCGCCAGCCTGCGGCTTGGCGGCAAGACCACTGAAATTGCGGCGCTCGACATCAAAATTCCCAGTATTGCGGAGCGCCATCGCCCCGCCTGGTTCGTGCCCTTGATGGCCAAAATCGCCGGGAGTTCCCCGGGGCCGGGCGCCGATTTGGCGCTGCGGGGAGAAATTGCCGCGCAATCCGGCATTCTGCGGTGGCCGGTGGCTGGTGTTATGCGGCAACGCGGTGGCTCCGGCCAACTCAGCCTAGCGCGCAGTACGCTGCAATTTGGTCCCGAGGATCTGACCCTGGCGGAAGTCTCGCCGGCATTGTCCGAGCACATCGAAAGCGCCGAGGGCGCTATCTCGATTGAAGTGCGGCATTCCTGGCCGGATGCGCAGACCGACGATGCCGCGAGCCTTGTCATAGGCATCGACGATCTAACGGTTCACGGGGCAGATTTTGGTATCGAAAAGGCGAATGGCGACATCGCCTTCGCGACCCTTTCACCGATCGCGACGGACGGCCCGCGAACGCTCACGATGCAGGCCATGACGTTGGGCGTGCCGATCGAAAATCCGCGGATCAGTTTTTCGCTCGACGGCTTGGACGCCATCGTGGTGACGGATCTTTCGGGCGGGTTCGCCGGCGGGACGGTGTCGGCGCGCGATGTTCGTATCACGCCGGATCAGCCAACCACCGCCGCGATAGAGGTCGAGGGAGTCAGCGCCAGCGCCCTTGCTGGTTTGGCCAAGGTTGATGGCCTGCAGGCTGAAGGTGCTCTGTCGGGCTCGCTGCCGGTGACCTGGACGCCGGGCGTTGGGTTGGCGGTGGTGGGTGGCCATCTCACGGCGCAGGGGCCCGGCACGGTCCGCTATCAGGCGGGAGATCGAGACGCGGTATTGCGCCAATCCGGCGAGCAGGTTGGTCTCATGCTCGATGCGCTGTCGGATTTCAACTATACTACCCTGGGCCTGACACTGGATGGCCGGCCCAGCTCCGGGTATCGGATCGCTCTGGCGCTGGAGGGAGCGAACCCAAACCTCTATGATGGGTATCCAGTCCGTTTCAATCTGGACCTTTCGGGACAGTTGGATGACATTATCAAGACCGGGTATCGGACCTATACGCTGCCAACACGGGTGCAGGATGTGCTTTTGCGAAATGGCGCGGATCAGTAGAAAAGCGGCGGTGATGCTGTGCATCGGATCGGCGCTATACGCTGTTGCCGGATGCTCGCCGTCGGTGAAGATCGAGGCGCCCGATAAGCCGATCGTGATTAACCTCAATGTGAAGATCGAGCAGGAAGTCAGAATTCGGATCGAGAAGGATCTCGACTCGTTGTTCGAGTCCAAGGACAAGATCTTCTAAGGAGAGAACGATGTTCCAGGTCCGCTATTCGAGACGGGGGCTGATCCTGGCGGCCGCGCTGATGCTCGCCCTGGTGGTTTCAGGGTTTGGCGCGATTGCGCCGGCTCAGGCGCTGTCACTCGATGAGGCCAAGGCGCAGGGATTGATCGGCGAGCAACTGAACGGCTATATCGGTGTGGTGCCGGGAGTCGCGAATCCTGGTGCCGCAACCCTGGTTTCGCAAATCAACGCCAAGCGACGGGCGGCCTATCAGGATATCGCCAAGCGCAACGCCATACCGGTGAAATCGGTCGAAGCCGTTGCCGGACGCAAGCTTGTTGGCCGGGTTAAACCAGGGGGCTGGTTCAAGGACCCGTCGGGAAAGTGGCGTCGTCGCTAAGCGTCGTCGCGACCCGGGTCAGTAAGTCGTCCCACCCCTCGTCCTTACCGGCGTTCTTGTCGTTACTCCGCCCGATATTCTGGCCAGCATTGCCGTTGTCATCCATGCGGAACAGCCGCATGCCCGGATACCAGGGAGTATCGGCCCGTTCGAGCAGCCAGCGCCAATCCGCATGCCGGCCAAGCAATACCCAAACCGGCTTACCAAGCGCTCCGGCGAGATGCGCGATCGAGGTGTCGACGGAAATCACCAAGTCCAGTTCGGCGATGATCTCGGCGGTATCGGCATAGTCAGAGATCCCGTCACCCAGCGGCGTAACCGTCGACCACGGGGCGTCATCGCTGTTGTTGCGCCAGCCGAGTTGCAGGCTTTGAAAGTCAATGCCGGGAACCTCCAGAAGCTTGGAATAGGCGTCTTGCGGGCAAGAGCGCCATTCGTCGCGGGTATTGCGCGGCGTGCCGGCCCAAACCAAGCCGACACGCGGCGCCCGGTTCGGTTGCGAGGCTTTCGCCGGAGCCGGCCAGTTCAGGTAAGGCGCATCGCCAGGGATCGATTTCGGCTCGGTGCCGAACCGATAGGGCAGGCTCATCATCAAACAGGTCGAATCAAACTCCGGATGGCCTTTCGTCGATACCCCGTGGATCCAGGGCTGAGCGGCGAATAGTCGTTCCAAGGCCGTTGCACAATGCACCTGCACGATCATTCCAGCCTCGGCGAGGAAACGGGCGTAGCGAATGAATTGTATCGCGTCGCCAGCGCCCTGTTCGGCGACCAGCAAGATCCGATGCCCGGCGGTGATTTGTCCATCCCAGACCGTTTTGCCGAGCGCCGCCATCTGGTTGGTGAATTCGCGGCAGGATTCGCGCATTTCATAGTGCGGCCAAGCGGCCGACCAGTCACCCAGTTGCAGCAGGGCGAGAGATAAGGCGGTGACGATTTCCGGTCTTTGCGGCGCTTGTTGGATGGCCCATCGATAGAGTTGGGCGGCGCTTTGCGGTTGGTCAAAGCTTCGTTCGGCATTGCCGAAATTATAATAGAGCTCGACCGCGTCCGGTTGCAGCACGATGGCGCGTCGAAACGCCCGCGCCATTTTGGCGCGGTTACCCAGCGCTCTAAAAGACTGTCCCAAACCCATATAGACACGGACGTCGCGGGGAAATTTGAGGGATATGAGGCGGTGACACTGGACGGCCTTGTGGTACTCGCGAGCCGCAAGAAGCCTGCGACCCACGGCCAATCCGTCATCAATGGAACGCCCGAGAGCAGTGCTCATGACTTGATTAGAACCTCAAGGCTCGCGCAGCGCCATTTCGAAACTCGAAATCATCGGCGTCATGAGATACGACAACAAGGTGCGCTCTCCAACAGCAATTATACCAGAGGCGGGCATGCCGGAGGTGAGTTGTTGGTCGCCGATGGCGCGTTTGAGCGACACGAGATCCAGCGTGACCGTCACCCCATACATCGGCTTGCCCTTGGCGGCCGGAATCGTGTTGGGCGTGACGCTAATGACCTCTCCATCCACCGGCGGAGTCAGACGTGGGTTGAACGCCATCAAACGAACCTTGACGGGGGAGCCCTTGCGGACCTGTTCGATATCTTTGGCTTTTACTTTGGCCTCAAGAACCATGGTTTCGTTATTGGGAACGATATTCATCAACCCTTGCCCGCGATTAACCACTGCGCCAACGGTTTTTATCATCATGCTCATTACGCGTCCGTCCGATGGAGATTTGACCTCGGTCCGGTTGATCTGATTATTGAGGGTCGCGAGTGCCTCGCGTCGACGTGAAATTTCCAGATCAAGTTTTTGCAAACGTTCGACGTTGGAGGCGCGATTTCTTTGGGTCACCGCTTCGATCGACAATTCTTGCTCGTTGATTCGCTGGCCGGTGATGGCGATCCGCGCGGCAATGGTTCCCATTTGACCGGATAATCCGGTTTTTGCGCGCTTGATCGCCAGAAGCCGAGATTTCGTCGTCAGCCGTTTGTCGAAGAGTTCCTGAACCGACGCCAGTTCCTCTTCAATCAAGGCCAAGGATTCTTGCGTCGTATCCCGTTGAATCGCCAGCGCCTCTAATTCGGTGCGTGTCTGGGTTATACGTTTTTTGCGGATCACCATTTCTCTTTCGACGCTGTTCCGTCGTTCCTCGAAGAGCTTCATTTCCCCTTCGACGATTTTGCTAAGAACCGGGTCTCCCAGCGCCTGCAGGAGTTCGTCGTTGAGCGCCATTGAATTATCGTCGGTTATGTTGGCGAAGATCCGGGCCCGTTCAGCGACAAACGCAATCAAGGTCGAATGTTGAACGACCGACTGGGCGTCGGTAAGCGCCGGGTCCAGGCGCATCAGAACCTGCCCCTTGGTGACCCGATCGCCCTCGCGAACAAGGATTTCCGTCACCATTCCGCCATCGAGATGCTGAACGGTTTTTACGCCGGAGTCGACCTGGATCGAGCCGGAAACATTTACGCCGCTGGCCAGAGGCGCCACGCCGGCCCAGCCGCCCAGGCCGCCGAAAAAGAGGATAATGATCGCG
>JAQBUJ010000052.1 GCA_027623845.1 Pseudomonadota bacterium | reverse complement strand
CTTGATGGTGAACAGGATCCAGCCAGTCTCGGGCAACCGCCGCAAGGTTTGCCGCTCACAGCGGGTGAACACCCGCTCGCCGGCGTCGCGTGGGGTGATTGGCGTGCCGGCATCCGGTCCCTGGCGACGTATCGGTTGAAACAGCGTCGGGTCGTCATTGACCGACCAATTAACCCGCCAGACCGGGCGGTCGACATGCAGGTGCTCAAAAAATCGGTCAACCGGACGGGCGAGCTTGTCGTTGAACCCCGGCACCGGACCGTGGATCGCCGCCATCGGGTGCCCTATCTTCTCGGCCAATTGCCAGCGCGAGGGGAAGCACAACGACGCGGCTTGCAAGGTATAGCCCGCCTCTCCCGGCGCCATCAGACAGAAATCCTCCTGCGCTAGACGCCCGGCCAGATCGAGCGGCGCCGCCGTCCAGTCCTCCAGCCGATAGGACGCCCCGCTTGGCACGACCCGCACCGCACCGCCGTCCAAATGCAATAGATGCGGGTGCAGGCGGGTCATATGCTCAATCAACAACCCCAACACTTCCTGCTGGGCCGGCTCGCTGCCTGCCAAGGCGCCCACGACATCCGCGTGGCGTTCGGCAAACAGCCGGTCCTTCTCGGCAAGCTCAGCGGCGAAATGCTCGTCTGGCTCGATCCACTCATCCAGATCCAGCGCCATCAACCCCATGGCAAGGCGGAACCGTCCCGACAGATAGGGCAGATATCGAGGCCGTCGTGGTGCAGTCGTTTCAGAGTGTTGCACGGTTACCTGTCCTTCCTTGGCGGTTTGGCGACTTGAGCGACCGGGATTACTTCCAGGCCCGGGCCCGCGCCTCGGCGTCGGCGATTTGGTCACCCGACAGGGGCGAGGCCAGGCTCTCGGCAACCCCGGAGGCGCTGGGAACCTTGGCCTGCCGCGCCAGATACGCCCATTTTAGCGCCTCGACGGGATCGCGCTCCACCCCCTCGCCGCGGCTATAGAGGATCGCCAGATGGAGAAACGAAACCGTCACGCCGTCCCGCGCCGCAGCCGCGAAAAACTCAGCCGCGGCTTTTCCGTCCGCCGCACCGCCAACACCATCCAACAGCATCACCGCCAGATTGAATTTCGCCTCGACCACGCCCCGCTCAGCGGCAAGCCGGTAAAGCCGCCGCGCCTCGACCGGGTTCGCCGCGCCGCCTTGGCCGAACTGGGTCATCAGCGCCAATTTATAAAGCGCCAGTGGATGTTGGGCCGCCGCCGCCCGCTTGAACCATAGCCGCGCGGCGGCAAGGTCACGCGGCCCCTGTTCGCCTGCTTCCAGCGCCAAACCATAATAGAACTGCGCCTTGGGATCGCCGGCCCTGGCGCTCTTGCGGTACCAATCCATGGCGTCTGTATAGGACTGTCTTCGCCGTTCTGCGCCGTTCTGCGCCGAAGCGGAATGCATCGTCGGCGCCGATAACGCGACGGCGATCAAAAGGAGCGGGACTGTGAAGTATCGACGCAAGAGACCAACCAAGTAGGTGGCGCGGGATCGTCAGGGGCGGAGCGGGCCAGTGCTTGAGGTGGCCCGAGGCGCAGCCCCCTCATAGCCGATCAGCCGGTTTGCTTCCTCACCCCCCAGGGGCTGGGTATAGCAATTGACCTTTCCGATGGTCCGGTAGCAATAGCGCGGTTCAACGGCGGCCACAGCCGGCTTTACTTGCTTTGCGCCGAACAGATCATCCACCACCGTGCGGATATCCTCGGCACATCCCGAAAGCAGCAACAAACCGATCGATAGAACGATGGCTCTTCGCATCACCAAGCACCCGCGTTAAGGAGTCGCTGCAACAGTGACGAATCCGCGAATCCTTGGCAAGTCAAAAGCTTTGGAGCCAAATTCTGGATTTCGCCCCCGAGACCCGGCCCCTTTGCCGCGCCTTTCCGGTCTTGAAAGATCAGTGCACCGTCTTGAGTACGTCGCGGACAGTCTCGGCGATGAAATCGATCTGCGCTTTTTCAATGATCAGCGGCGGCGACAGCGCGATGGTATCTCCGGTCGTGCGCACCAATAGTCCGCTCTCATAGGCCTTGGTGAAGACGGAGAAGGCGCGCGCCGTCGGTTTGCCGGGGATCGGCTCAAGATCGATGCCACCCATGATGCCAAGATTGCGAACATCGATCACGTGGTTGGCATCGGCAAGCGAGTGCATCGCGTCCTCGAAATACTGCCGCAATCCGGCCGCTCGCTCGAACAAACCCTCGTCACGATAAAGATCAAGCGTCGCCAGACCGGCGGCACAGGCGAGCGGATGACCGGAATAGGTATAGCCATGGAAGAACTCGATGGCGTTCTCATCAGTCGCCGCGTTCATGAAGGCGTCATAGATACCCTCGCGAACGAACACCGCGCCCATCGGCACCGTGGCGTTGGTGATGCCCTTGGCGGTGGTGAACAGGTCCGGTTGCACGCCGAAATACTCGCTGGCAAAGCTATCGCCAAGACGGCCGAACCCAGTGATCACCTCATCGAATATCAGCAGGATGCCGTGCTTGGTGCAAATCTCGCGCAGCCGCTGCAGATAGCCCTTGGGCGGAACCAGAACCCCGGTCGACCCTGCAACCGGCTCGACAATGACCGCAGCGATATTCGAGGCGTCATGCAAGGCGACGATCCGCTCCAGGTCGTCAGCCAGATGCGCGCCCCATTCCGGCTGCCCTCGGGAAAAGCTGTTCTTCTCGGCGTTGTGGGTGTGCGGCAGATGGTCGATACCGGTCAACATATTGCCGAACATCTTGCGGTTCGGCGAAATGCCGCCGACCGAGATGCCGCCAAAACCGACGCCATGATAACCACGCTCGCGGCCAATGAAGCGGGTCCGGGTGCCTTGCCCGATGGTCCGCTGATAAGCGAGCGCCATCTTCAGTGCCGTGTCGACCGCTTCGGAACCGGAGTTGGTGAACATCACCTGACTGTACCCCTCCAGCATCCCGGTCAACCGCGAGGCGAACTCGAAGGACAGCGGATGGCCGATCTGAAAACCAGGCGCATAGTCGAGCTTTTCGACCTGCTTGCGCACCGCTTCGATAATCGGTTTGCGGCGATGGCCGGCATTGACGCACCACAGCCCGGCGGTCCCGTCCAGCACCCGGCGACCGTCGGCGGTGATGTAGTGCATCCCCTCGGCCTCGACGAACAGCCGCGGTTCCTTCTTGAATTGGCGGTTTGCGGTGAACGGCATCCACAAAGAATCGAGGTCGTTCGGCACATTGGTATCGGAGATCGACATGGCAGGCTCCCAATCGGTCCCGAGGCCGCAGCCATCAGTCCCACACGGGTTGAAATCAGAGGCGCACTATAGAAATAAAAAGCCCGGCGAACCAAGACTTATCCGACGATACTGGAAAACAATTCCTGGTACTGGCGAACAATCTTTTGCTCGGTGAAACTGGCGTGAAAGGCCGCCTCGCCGCCGGCCCCCAACAGCGCCGCCAGCGCCGGTGTCTCGGCGACCCGGCGCAGCGCCAAGGCCAAGGCCTGTGGTGCGTCGATCGGGCAGAGCAAACCGTTCTGGCCTTCGGTGATCAGGTGTTTCGGCCCGTCACTGGCCGCTGCGACCACCGGTTTGGCTTGGGCCCAAGCCTCGATCACCACATTGCCGAGCGGCTCGTGGCGCGATGGGCAGGCCAGGATATCCGCCGCCGCAATCAGATCGGCCGTGTCGTCGCGCCAGCCGAGAAAGCGGACCCGGTCGATCACCCCGACATCCCGCGCCAGCGCCTTCAGCGCGCCTTCCTCCGGCCCGTCTCCGGCCAGCCAAAGCACCGCGTCCGGAACCTCGGCAAGGCTGCGGATCAGCACGTCAAAAGCTTTGTTCCGGTGCAACCGGCCCAGCGCCACGATCACCTTGGCGTCCGCCGCCGTGTTCAAACCGGCGCGCCCGACGGGGGTCCCTTTTCGGGTATCGACAAAATTACCGATGTAGTGCGCCCGCTCGGCCGGCCAGCCATGGGCGATTAGATACGCGACGATACCCGGCGTGTTGCCGATCAAGTGATCGCAGTGGCGGTAGTACTTCAGATCATAATAGCCGCCGAGCCGGGCGACATGGACAAACCGGCCCGGCGGCATTTTCGCCGTCGCGCGATTCATCCAGGTCATCACCACGTCCGGGCGATAGCGACGGACCTCGCGGGCGAGGCGGCGCCGGGTCAACAGGTCCAACGCCCCACCAAATCTGAGCTGTAGCGGCTCGATCCCGCCGCTGCGCAATGCCGCCGCCCGATCATCGTCGCGCCGGATCACCACGCGCTGTTCCTGGCCGCCACGCTCCAGAGCAATGGCGAGGCGGGTGAAGAAGGCCTCGGCGCCGCCATGTTTCGCGCCGGCCATCGCCTGTAGGAGTTTCACCATTACTGCGGCCACCCCAGCGGTTCCAGCGTGAAAAGCCAACCCGAAAAGCCAGCATGAAAAGCCAGCATGAAAAGCCAGCATGAAAAGATTGTGCCATTGGCGTGGATTGTGGTGTAGGCATCCGGCAACGGCAAGACCTTGCCCTTTCCCACCCCCGCCGATCCCGGAGGTTGGCCGCATGAGCCTCGAACCAGACACAACCGGCGGCACTCTGGTCATCCAGCCGTTGCCGGGAATCGGCGACACGATCTGGCATTTACCGCATCTGCAGGCGATCGCCGAAACCTCCCGTGTCCGCCGCATAACCTTACTGACCAAGGAACGCTCGCTCGCCAGGGATCTGCTGGCGGCGGCGGATCATGTGCGCGACGTGCTTTATCTGGCGCCCGATGGCGGAGCCCATGGCGGGCCGTTGGGCGGCTGGCGGCTTGGCGCGGATCTGCGGCCCTATCAATTCGGTCAGGTTTGGATCCTGCATGGCTCGGTCCGCTATGCCTTGGCGGCTTGGCGGGCCGGCATCGTTAAGCGCATCGGCTTCGGCATCGGTTGGCAGGACGCGCTGCTGACCTCGCCGCATGGATTGTCGAGACGGGATCGATCGCTGTCGGCCATCGCCAAGGCCAACCGGTTGTTGCAATTGCATGACGTGCCACTGACCGGGGCCGAGCCGGCGTTGCCGCTCCCTGTCGACGCCCTCCAAACCGCCAAGGCCACGTTGGCGGCTCTTGCGGAACCGCGCATTGCCCTGGCGATCGGCTCGAGCGAGGCGTTCAAACAATGGGGCGAGGCGAATTTCGGCGCTCTCATCCAGGCCTTGCATGGAAACCTAGGTCACGCGGTCGTGCTGGTCGGCGGCCCGGCGGAAGCAGAGATGGCGACGCGGTTGGCTGAACGCTTCCAGAATCCGCCATGGTTGGCCTGCCTGATCGATCGGCCAATCCTGGAGGCGGCGGCTGCGGTGTCCTTGTGCCAGGCCTGCATCGGTAACGACACCGGGATGCTACAGATCGCCGCCGCCGTCGACACGCCATCGCTTGGGTTGTTCGGCGGGTCGGTGCCGCTGCACGAAGATCCCAGGATCACCCCGCTTTCGCCTGCCGGCCGGATTCGCCATGGCAAGGATCGGATGGATGAGATCAGCGTCGAAATGGTGTTGAACCGGCTCGGCGAGCTGGGCCGACGCTAGTGGGGCGACCCCGATAAGAACGAGGCGGTTTTACGGTTGGGTCTGCAGCGCTTTGGGATCGCGATCAAGCCGGCTGCGCTCTAGCAACGCCGTTGCCGCCTCGACCACGGCGTCAACCTCAAGACCATCCATCAGACTGCCATCCGGACGCGGACGATAATTCGGGTCAGACCGAAGCTCGTCAAACGTCCGCTCGGTGCGGACCACGGCGGAACACCGGCCCCAGGGCGCATAATTCTCATCTCGGGTCGGGCCGAAAAGACCCAGGGTCGGCACACCGGTCGCCGCCGCCAGATGCATCAAACCACTATCGTTACCAATATAAAGCGAGGCCCGCGCCGCAACGGCGGCGGTATCAAGCACCGGGGCCTCCATCAGATCGACAAGGTCCTCGGTCGGAATCGCGTTCAGAACCGGCGCTGCGACATCGCGTTCACCCGGTCCGCCGACCACGGCGATCCTGGCATTGGCAAGCGCTCCGTCCGGCGCGGTCAGGGCCTTGGCCAGCGCCGCGAACCGATCGGCCGGCCAAACCTTGGCGTCCCAGTTCGCCGTCGGCCCGAGCATCAGAAGCGGTCGGTCCGACGCGGCGCCCAACACCCGATCGGCGATCGCATGATGCTCCGATCCAAGCCAAATATGCGGTCCGGCAGGGGCTTGGAGGCCAAGCGTGTGACGCAGATCCTCGACCCGATGGGCATCGCCGTCACGGCGTGTGTAGACATGGCGGCGGTTGGCTCGCAGCACATAGGCCGTGGCCGACCCACGAACATCGACGACCATGAACCAGCGTTTTGTGATTGTCGCCCCGAGCAGTGAGCGCCAATGCGCCAGCCAAGGACCCTTGCGCATTTTTATCAGCGTTTCCAGCCGCGGCACGGCCTCGAATAAGGACGCGGCAACCGGTCCGCAAGCGACGGTGAAACGCGCTTCGGGGTACTGCTGGACTAAATGATGCAGCAATCCGGTCGAAAGAATCGCGTCGCCCAGGCGGTTGGCGGTGATGAAGAGGATACGCATTGCGCCGTTATAGGCAGCCGGACGACCTTACGAAAGCCCGAACCATTGAAGATCCCTAGGCCTCCTCGTTCAGCATCCGCACCCAGATCGAGACCACGGTTCCGGCATCATCGGAAAGAAAGCGCGCCCGGGTGCCCGAACCGTCGCTACCGACCACGGTTGCCTCCAAGCTCAGTCCGGATTTGGGATACAGGATGGTGACGGTGGCGCCGACTTCCGCGTCCAGGGCCGGCGTCAATCGCAATCCACCGGCCGAGACATTCTCGACCTCGCACTGAAAGTTTTCGCCGTCGACGGTCACCTCAATCGGCGTCACGATCGGATAACGATCGTATTTGCGTCGATTTTCCGGGTGGCCCAGACCGAGGATATTTTTAAGAAATTTAATCATGCCGAACTCGTTCGTCTCGCCCACGACCGTGTCGCGCGCGCTGAATATACCCTGATCTTCGGCGGTCGGTCGACCTCCGCCGTTGAATGTAGGCCAGCCCCGCCCGACCGGCAGCCCGAAATCGCCGCCAAGGGGCCCCCTTCCACTCAAATTTCTTGATTGCTTCGGATACTGAAGTCATGGTCCGCGCCCGCCCCTCTTGCTTGCCTCGGAGTTTTCGATGACCGGACCGAACGAAACAGCGATGATCGATGTCGCCACCCTGACCGCCTGGCTGGATGCTGGCGAGGTCGATCTTTATGACGTTCGGGAGCAGGCCGAGTTCGCCGCCGAACGCATCGCCGGATCGACCCTGGTCCCGCTATCGAGCTTCGACCCAGGCGCGGTGGACACCGGTTCCGAGCGGCATTTGGTGTTTCATTGCAAGAGCGGCGTGCGTTGCGGCATGGCCTCCCAGATCCTGCGAGCCGCCGGTTTCCAAGGCGCCATTCACCGACTTGAAGGTGGAATATTGGCTTGGAAGGCCGCCGGCGGAAAAATTCAGCCGGGAAATGGCTGATTTTCCCGCGATTTGATCAAACAAGCATGGCGGTGTGACTCGAAGCTCTATATATAAGATATTGAATCCGCTGACGTTGCGTGCCCTTGGTTGGGGCTGGGAACGGTCATCGGCCCCTGGCTCCTACCGACCGAACAAGGTCATATGTACATCTATCTGCCGATCGCGGAGATGTCAGTCAATATCTTCCTCATCCTCGCGATGGGCGGGGCGATCGGCTTTCTTTCGGGCCTTTTCGGCGTCGGCGGCGGGTTTCTCATGACCCCATTGTTAATCTTTATCGGTGTCCCGGCCCCGGTTGCTGTCGGTACCGAGGCCAATCAGATTGTCGCCAGTTCGGTTTCCGGCGTGATCGCGCATTGGCGACGCGGCAATGTCGATTTCAAAATGGGGGCGGTGTTGCTCTCCGGCGGCATCGTCGGCTCATCGCTCGGCGTTTTGTTGTTCAAGTTTCTACAGTCGCTGGGCCAGATCGATCTCGCCATCAAGCTCTGCTATGTGGTGTTTCTCGGCATTATCGGCGGCCTGATGCTGGTGGAAAGCGTGCGAACCATGCTGCGCGCCCGTTCAGTCAGCGCCCGCCGCGGCAAACTTCATCAGCACAACTGGCTGCACGGCCTACCGCTGAAAATGCGGTTTCGCCGTTCCAAACTTTACATCAGCGCGATCCTGCCGTTCAGCATTGGTGCGGTTGTTGGCGTGCTTTCGGCGCTGATGGGGGTCGGCGGTGGCTTCATCATGGTGCCGGCGATGATCTATCTGCTCGGCATGCCAACGTCGGTGGTGATCGGCACGTCCCTGTTTCAAATCATCTTCGTCACCGCCAACGTCACTTTCCTGCAAGCCATTTCCACCCAGACCGTGGACGTGCTGCTAGCGATATTGCTGCTGGCGGGCGCGGTCGTCGGGGCTCAATTCGGTAGCAAATACAGCGTCCGATTGAAGGGCGAACAGCTGCGGGGGCTGCTGGCCGTCATGGTGATCGGGGTTTGCGTCAAGATCGCCTACGATCTGATCGTCACGCCCGATGATCTGTATTCCATCGCCCGCCTTGCCGTGCATTGAGGATGGCGGCATGAGAGCGACATCCATCAGCCTTCTGCTTCTCGTCACGACGCTGGTCAGTGCGTTCGCCGCCACCGCCCATGGCCAGGCGCTGGTCGCCGATCTGTCCAGACATCACGTGGCGATCACCACCGGATTCACCGGCGCCGAGGTTCTTATGTTCGGCGCGGTCGACGGCGAAGGCGATATCGTCGTGGTTATCACCGGGCCGCCGGAAGACGTCGTGGTCCGCAATAAGCAGCGTATCGCCGGCATTTGGGTGAACGCGCGGACCATTCGGTTCGAAGGTGTGCCAAATTTCTACGCCGTTGCCTCGACCCGCCCGTTGAGTGAGATCGCCACGCCGGATGTGCGGGAAAACCAACAGATCGGCGCAGAGAACATCGCCGTTACCGTTTCCATCGCCGACCGCGGCAGACCGGCCGAGGAGTTGGCGACATTTCGCGCAGCCTTGATCCGCAACAAGCAGAACGACGGATTATTCAGCCGCGAGCCGGGCGAAATCACCGTGCTGTCGAACCGCCTGTTCCGCACCGGCATTCACTTTCCGGCGAACATGGCGACCGGAACCTATACCGCTTCGGTTTATTTGTTCCACGAAGGCAGTGCGGTGCAATCCGTCAGCACGCCGATCCTGGTCGAAAAAGTGGGCGTTGGCGCCGAGGTCTACAATTTCGCGCATCGCCAATCGGCGTTTTATGGAATCGCGGCAATCGTCATCGCGGTCTTTGCCGGCTGGCTTGGCGGCGTGATCTTTCGTAAGGTCTAGAGCCCGAGAGGTTTGGGCTATAGACTACAGGACAGCATGTCAGAAACATCATCGCCTGGCTCAGATAGCCAATTTGACCCAACCCATCACCGGGTTTTCCTGGTGGTCGTGGACGATTCCGACGAAATGCGGATCGCGTTGCGCTTCGCGGCGCTTCGGGCGAAGAACAGCGGTGGGCGAGTCGCGCTGTTCCGCGATATCGAGCCGGCGGATTTTCATCACTGGGCCGGTGTCGGCGAATTGATGGAGGACGAAGCCCGCGAAGCGGCAGAGAAGCGACTCAACGAACTGGCCAGCGAAGTCGTTGAAATCTCCGACCAGATCCCGGCGTTGTATGTCCGTTCCGGGCCAATCGTGCGCGAGCTGATGGCGCTGATCGACGAGGAACCGACAATCTCGATCCTGGTCCTCGCGGCGAGCACCGGCAAGGAAGGCCCCGGACCACTGGTCAGTTACCTGGCCGGTAAAGGGGCCAACACCATCCGCATCCCGGTCACCATCGTCCCCGGCAACCTAAGCCACGAGCAAATCGACGCCCTGACCTGACGACGGCGCCGCGATCAGACGTTTCGCCCTTCGATCAGGGCGATGATCGCATCGGTTACGTCGCGCGTCGTGGCCTCGCCGCCAAGGTCTCGCGGCATTGCCTTGCCGTTTGCCGCGAAGCGCTCGATCGCGTCCATCAGCGCGGCGGCGGCAACCGGCTCACCGACATGCTCCAGCATCATCGAGGCCGACCAAAAGGCGCCGATGGGATTAGCGATCCCCTTGCCCATGATATCGAAGGCCGAGCCATGGATCGGCTCGAACATCGAGGGGTACTTCCGCTCCGGGTTCAGGTTGCCGGTCGGCGCCAGGCCCATGCTGCCGGAGAGAGCCGCGGCCAGGTCGCTGAGGATATCGGCATGCAGGTTGGTCGCCACCACCACATCGATGGATCTGGGGTCCAGCACCATCCGCGTGGTCATCGCATCGACCAGCATCTTGTCGGTTTCGACGTCCGGGTAGTCACCCTTGATCTCCTCGAAGAGGTCGTCCCACATCACCATCCCATGGCGTTGCGCGTTCGACTTGGTGACCATGGTCAGATGCTTCGCCGGGCGGGTGCGGGCCAGTTCCAAGGCGAAGCGCTGAATGCGCTCGACGCCGGTGCGGGTGAACACGGTCACGTCCATGCCGACCTCTTCGGGATGGCCGCGGTGTACCCGGCCGCCGGCGCCGGCATACTCGCCCTCGGTATTCTCGCGCACGATCACCCAGTCGAGATCGTCCGGTCCAACGTCGCGCAGCGGCCCACTGATCCCCGGCAACAGCCGCGAGGGCCGAACATTGGCGTATTGATCGAACGGCTGACAGATCGCCAACCGTAACCCCCAAAGCGAGATGTGATCCGCTACCCTGGGATCGCCGGCGGAGCCGAAATAGATCGCATCGAAGGGTTTCAGGGTCTCCAGCCCGTCCTCGGGCATCATCCGGCCATGCTCAAGATAGTAATCGGTGCCCCAATCGAAACTCTCGATCGCCAACGCGAAACCGCCGTCCCGCGCCGCCAAGGCCTGGAGCACTTCCAAACCAGCCTGAATGACCTCGGTCCCGATCCCGTCTCCGGGAACGGCGGCGATGCGGTATTGCCGCATGATATTTCTCCAACGCATGGTGGTTTTCAACGGCGACAAACTACACCAAATGACGCCCAGTGATAGTGATCGCGGTGGATTGGTCAGGGCAATCGGGTGAATTTTCGCGTGACATGAATTGAGAAGTCTGAATCCCTCGAGATCCTTTTGATATGCAGAGAGGATCTGGAACAT
>JAQBUJ010000051.1 GCA_027623845.1 Pseudomonadota bacterium | reverse complement strand
TCTGCCGCCTGCAACGTCTCCCGGGTTCGCGCGACCGGGTCAAGCGCCCGCCATTCCTCGAATTCAGCCTCGGTGCGATAGCCGATATGGTTGTCATAATTCGGCCCGCAATGCTCGCGCCAACGATAAGTATCAAGCAGCAGAAACGTTGGACCAGCGCCGGAGCGCGCCCGCTCGACAGCCCGCTCCGTGGCATCACGAACCGCGTCGAGATCATTGCCATCAACGTGTTCCGTCGGAATTCCATGGGCCTCGGGCAGGGCGGTCAACGGTCGGTTGGGCTGCCGGGCGTCAAGGCGGGTGTAGACCGAATACAGATTGTTCTCGCAGGCGAAAATCACCGGCAAATCATGCAGTCGGGCGAAGTTGGCGCTTTCATGGAACACGCCTTCCTCGACACAGGCATCGCCGATGAAAGAAACCGTCACCTGGCCGTTGCCATCGAGTTTGTCCGAGAGTGAGGCGCCCACCGCCAGGGGGATCGCGCTGGCGACGATCGGCACGCTGGACATCAAGCCGACATCCGGCGCCGCAAGATGCATCGAGCCACCGCGCCCGCCAATGCACCCCTCGGCCTTGCCATAGATTTCGGCGAGCATCGCCTTCAAATCACCGCCTTTGGCCAGATAATGCGCGTGGCAGCGATGGGTGCTGAACATCCGGTCTCGGGTGGTCAAAGGCGCGCAGACACCGACGGCGCAAGCCTCCTGGCCCACCGACAGATGCACCGGACAGCGCATCTCTTGCTCCTGGTAGCGCTCCGCGATGGCTTCCTCGACCATACGAATACGCAACATCGAGGCGTATCCTGCCAATTCCGAGTCATTCTCAAGGGCTGTGGTTTGAACCATGTCTGTCTACGTCACGCATTGTTGAAGGTAGAGCGTCGGGATCGGCATCAAATAAAATTAAGATGCATGGGTTGCGCGGCCGGCAGTGTCGGCAAGTCGTACTCATCTTTTTGATAGCCGTCGAGAAACTCATTGACCTTATGTTGCAAGCACAAGCTACCGCACATTTTCTGCGCGTTGAACTCCGGGCTGGCCAGATAGTTCATGATTTCCCAATATCGGTCACTGGCGAAAATATCGCGGAAGCGTTCTTCGCAGATGTTACCGATGTGGAATTTCTTATAGCGCTCATTGAACAGCATGCCGCACGGCGCAACCAGGCCGGAGCCGGACATCTGCAACATAAACGGCGCACCATAGCAGCGTTGATAGCTCCGGGTTCCCTCGGCGGCGATCTTCGACCATTTGACCTGCACGCTATAGCTCTCGTCGGATAGAGCTTCGGCCTCGTGCAATGAGTCATAGAGGTCCTTGTACCCGGCGTAATCGACGCCGAGCGTTCCATCCTCGTCATCGCTGCAATGTTTGATCACCAGATAGTCGGGACGGAGTTCCTTGCCCAACCGCGCCAGCGGCATGATCTGATCGGCATATTCGGGCATCAGCACCATTTGCATGCCGATCGTCACGTCGAGATTGTTCTGGGCCTTGATCTCGGCCATGTCGCGGATGTTCTGGCAAACCCGGTCGAACCAGTGTTCCTTGACGCCCATTATTTCGGCATAGCGTTCGCGCTCGCCGGCCGAGATGTTGATCCGCAGATACGTCAGCGCCGGCAGCACCTCTTCAAGCTTACGACGGTTCAGCACGAAACCGTTGGTGCCAACCGCCATCGACAGGCCAAGCGAATGACCATGCTTAACCGCGTCGACGAATACCGGGGAAATGGTGCTCTCGCCATCAGAGACAAAGCTGATCCCCTTGACGCCGATTTCCGCGCAATCGTCCAGAAACTCGAAAATTGCTTTCTTGTTGATCACCTGACGTTCGTTCTCTTGCAGCATCGCGTAGCAAAAATGGCACGCATAGTTACAGGCGCGGGTTAACGACATGTCGATGGTGATCGGGGCGATTCTTTCACCGCGTTCCCAAGCGCTGATCCGGTCCTGATGCCAGGCGATCTTCGTCCCATCCAGAATCAGGTCCGTATGGTCTGTCATGCCGGTCATAGTTTTCGTCCCTTCAGGACAGAATCGCCTCGGGCCATCAAAGACGCCGAATTCGGTTGGAATCCTTGGCGATCTCCACGAACACTTCGATACGCTCACCGGTTTGCCGCCGCAACCAGCGTTCCAAGCCGAGAAGATGGGTTGGTTTATCCCAAACGCCGACCTCGGGGCCGAAAATCACCACGACCCGATCATACTGATCAATTTCAAACACCGCCATCGCGGCTTCGTCCAACCCGACCTGTTCGCGAAACGCCTGGATCAGAGTCTCCAGTCGGTTTTGCTTTTCCGTATTGCCCATTGCCAACCAACGCTCGGAATACGGGCGATCAAAGATATTGTCGCCCGCGAAATCGCCGTGTTGGGACAGGTACGCCGCCCGGAGCGCCTTGATCAGCAGGCGCGGGCGTTGAAAGCAGGGGCCGGCGTTTCGTGGACTGAGGATGCCGTCGACCGGCCGCGGCATTGCCGGGTCTCGCAGACGTTCGACCACGAAAGTTAAACCGTGCTCGACGAATTCCCGAACCGTCGCTCCGTTGGCGAACGCGGACAACTGCTGCAGCACCGCGCGCTCCGCCCTTGTGGTCTCGCCGTCGTATTCGATCCCGGCGATAAGCTCACCTTCGATTTGCACCGCAACCTTGATCACCAAGCCGTCGCTTGGCGCCTCGAACACGGTGACGGCGTTTTCTGGCACAACCGCGCCTTGGCCTCTCGCATCCCGCAAGACCCGCTCGATACCCTGGTGAAATTCTGGGAATGCATCCTCCAAGGCGATGACATCGTCAGCCGGAGATGGCGCTGATATGGACAAACCCATGATCCCCTTTGGTTTCGCTCTCAACCTTAGCGATCGACCCGATGGCCTCAACCAGCGCCGCAGCCACTTCATCCGAAAGCGTTTCGCGACCTAACCGGAGCGTGAACCCTTCGGCGCCGTAAGCCTCGGCTGCTTCGACCATATTGAGAATACTGGTGACCGGGTCTTCGTCGGGAACCCACATTTCCAAAAACGCATGGTCGACCGCATGGCTGCGCAATTGGTTCAATAGTCGGTTGTTGTACGACTCAACAAGCTCCTCATAGTCGATCGGCTCGGTTGTCCCCGTCCCCGTCCCTGTCCCTGTCCCTGTCCCCGTCCCTGTCCCCGTCATCGTCATTTCGCTCCGAGAAATTCATTGACCGTCGTCGCGACCCGGCGAATCTGCGCGTCCGTGAGACCCTGATGCACCGGCAGGGTGATGATTCGCCGCGCCTGGCGTTCGGTTATCGGGAAATCGCCTTCCCGGTAACCCAGCGACGCGGCGGCGGGCTGAAGATGAATTGGCACGGGGTAGTGAATCGCGGTTCCGATCCCGGCATCGCCAAGATGCCGCCGCAAGGCGTCGCGGCGTTCGACTTGGATAACGAAAGTGTGGAACGTATTGAACTCTACCTCGCGGCACGGAGGTGAAAAGGCAACCTTAGGATCGAGAAGCGAACGATAGAGCGCCGCGTTGGCCCGTCGACGGCCAATGATCTCTTCAAGCCGCCCCAAGCGGAATTCCAGGATCGCGGCCTGCACGCTGTCCATCCGCGACACGGTCCCGAAACGGGTTACCGTGTTGCGATCGACCAGGCCATGATTGCGGGCGAGCCGCGCATATTCCGCCACATCGTCACGATCGGTGGCGAGAAACCCGGCATCGCCGCAAGCGTTCAAGTTTTTCAGGGGATGCGCCGAAAAACAACCGACATCGCCGATAGACCCGGCTAGCTTGCCGTCATAGCGCGAGCCGATCGACTGGGCCGCGTCTTCGACCACCGCAAGATCGTATTCGCGCGCTATCTCCATGATCGGATGCATATCCGCGACACGGCCGGTCAGGTGCACGGGCATGATCGCCTTGGTCCGGGAGGTGATGACTTTCCTGATGGCGACCGGATCGACGTTCTGATCGGCCAGAACGTCGGCGAAAACCGGCGTGGCGCCGACCTGGTGGATGACCGCGGTCGAGGCGACGAAGGAGTTCGGCGGTGTAATCACCTCGTCGCCCTCGCCGACGCCAAGGCCGGCCAGCGCCAGAATCAGCGCATCGGTGCCGGAATTCAGCGCCACCACATGCTTGGTTCCGCACCACGCGGTTAGCGCCTGTTCCAGGCTTTGTTCATTCGCCCCGCCGACATGTTGTCCACTTGCCAGCACGGCTTCGATGATCGGCATCAACACATCGCGCTCGGCACGGAACTGGCCGGCGATATCGACATAAGGAATGGACTCGAGAGAGGCCGTCGCATCGGGCACGATGGTCATCCTTTCCGGCGCGCGGCGCGGCGCTTCAAAGCGCCGGGATTACGATCATCTTCGGTCCCCCAACCCAGAGAAAGGTCGAGGATCGCGTGAATCAAAGCGGTATGCGTCACCTCGACGAATCCGTATTCCTCGGCCGGGACATGGAAATTCAGGTCACCGGATTGACGCAACGGATTGCTTGGATCAAATCCGCTGAAAGTAACCACCGAGCACCCGCGTTTCCGCGCCTCCGCCACCGCCGCGAGGATATTCGGCGAGGCGCCGCTGCTGCTGATCGCGACCAACACGTCGCCCGCTTGCGCATAGAACTCAACTTGCTGCGCGAACACCGCCTCTGGGCCGATATCGTTGACCAATGCCGTCAACATCGCGCCGTCGTTGACCGCAAGGGCCCGAATGCCTGCGTTCTTCGAGAAGTCGCTGGCGAAGTGCGACGCCATCGTCGCGCTGGCACCATTGCCAATCAAAATAAGTTTGTTGCCCCGATCGTGGGCCGCCCGGCCAATCTCAAGAAACCGGTCTATGCCATCGGCGAGACTAAGGTCCGCCAGCGCTTGGCCGGAACCGGCGGCGGTTCGCGCCGCGGTCACCGACGTGGCCATGGCAAGGCCGCTCATCAGGTAAAAATACCCGTCGACCAATTCAGCGGTACTGGGCATCACCCCTCCTATTTCAAGGCCCCGGTCATGGCCTTGATCACGCTTACCTTATCAATCGACTCCCGGTGGCCAACGGTCCCGACCTTCAGCGCCCCGACCAAATTGCCAATGAAGCCTAGGTCCTCCATCCGCCCGCCAGCTTTCGCTAGCAACGCCGTCACCGCGAAAAACGCATCACCTGCGCCCATCGTATCGACGACCCGCTGGGTCAGCGCCGGAATCATCGTCGACCCGAGCCCCGCTTCGAAGGTTGTACACCCATGGCGACCATGGGTGAGAATGATCTTTTGACAGTCAATAGAGGCCGGCAGCGATCGAGACGCGATCGTCTGAAGATCGCTGAAGCGATCGCCGACCGCGAGCCGAGCCTCCGGAGCGTCGATGCAAATATAGTTGGCGCGCGGGTATTTAGTGATCAGATTGTAGCCCCGGTTGGCGCTGTTGGTTTGGGCGTTTATCGCGACGAAGTTATCGAGGTCACAAATCGCCTCAACGGTATCGCCGGTGATCAATCCGTGGCCGAAATCGTTGACCAGGATCATGTCATAATTTGGCGCGATCGTCCTGATCATCTCATTCAGATCTTGGCGCTGCGCCTCCGGCAGCGGCCGATCGTCAATGAATTGGACCTCGAACAGCTTGCCGAAATAGCTGGTGTCCACGTACCGCAACTTGCGGGTGGTCGGGCTTCCAGCGAGATAGAACGGCTTCAGCGAAACATTGTCTCGCAGGCACGCGTCGATGACGTCCTCGCGCCGATCCTCAGCACCGATGCAGGTTATGACATCGACTTGACCGCAAAATCCCGCCGCGCTGTTCGCCGCTGCGATCACCCCGCCGGCGAACATCTCGGTGTCCTGATAGCGGGTCGCGATAATGTTTTCCTTCGACGGCTGGCCGGACGGTAAAACGTACTGGTACTCGTCCAAAATGACCTCACCGATCATCAGTACCCGCATCTGGGAAACCTGATTCACCAACGCGACCAGCGCATCGAGCCCGGGCGATTGACGCACCCGGTCGAGATAGGCCCGGACCTCCGGCTCGAATACCCCGAGGTGGCGGTTGATCAACTCGCTCGAACTGAAGGTGATGTCATCGGTGAACTGGACCCGGCCGCCGTATTGCTCGACCGCGCGTTGTTCGTCGACGATCTTGCCGGTCACGTCTTGCTCGGCGTCGATATAATCGGCGCCCTTGGCGTAAATATTCGGCCGTATCGCATGGATCACCGGCTCAGCCGTCGGCGCATCGTTGAGCGCCACATAGTCGACGAAATCCAGAGCCGCCAGCATTTCGACCCGCTGGGCGCCGGTGAAGACCGGTCGGCCCGGCCCTTTATTAACGAAGCGGTCAGCGGTCAAGGTCACAACCAGCACGTCAGACCCGCCCTTTGCCTCGCGCAAATGCCGGACATGACCGAGATGCAGGAGATCAAAAGTCCCGTGTGCCAAGGTGACGGTTTTCCCCGCCGCACGCAGGTCGCTGCAAACTGCCGCTAAAGAGTCTATGGCTTTTATCTTGTCGGAAGTTTGCATCAATAAAGTTCACAATCGCTTCCCGAGCGGCTCGCGAGCCCAGATATAGCTTATAAATCCCGTTCAAAGACGAAACAACCACGATATGCGGTATAGCTCATCGTAGTCTGGACAGCAAATCCAACAGGATTGTGCGCTCCTTTACGCCAAGCGGCGCCAAAGTCTTCTCGGTGATTTCCATGGCGCGGGGTATCGCCTGCGACGCCGTGCGCTGGCCGGCATCGGTCAATTCGACCAAATGCCGCCGCGCATCACCAGGGTCGGGGCGGGTGTACACCAATCCTCGGTCGCGAAGTCGGTCGACGACGCCTTTGATCGTCGCTCCGTCCATCGCCGTCTGACGCCCAAGCTCATTTTGGGACATGGCGCCATTCTCATATAGCTTCGCCAGGGCCGCAAAGCGCGTCGGGGTCAACCCGTCGACGATCGTGTCGGCGAAGATCCCCGTGTGGCGCTGGGAGACCAGGCGCAGAATGAAACCAATCTGCTCCTCAAGCCGATAATTGTTTGGCGGCAGGCCGGATGACGTGGGTGGAGTCGTCTTCAAGAGCGGCGCCAAGCGTCATGAGTTGTGAGGTGAATTTCGGCAGCATCAACGGGCTAACGAAACGCTGCGGCAGTATCGCAGCCTTAAACGTCTTCGACAAATCCGGGCGCGTGGTCCGCGGCGTCACCGGCGCCCTCCCAGGCCGCCAGAAGACCGTTCTCAACCCCGGCGCAATTCGTTAGCATGCAAATGAATTGCGCCAAGTGGAGAAATCTCGATGTCCAGCCTAGCAACGAAACTGGTGATCAAGAATATCGGCCTTTTATTATCGGGCCAGTTGGAACAACCGATCCTCGACGGCGACTGCATTGTTGTCCTCAACGGTCGGATTTCCGCTATCGGGCATGCCAAGGATCTGGACACCGACAATGCCGGCACCGTGGTCGACGCCAAGGGCGCGGCGGTCTCACCCGGATTGATCGACAGCCACGTGCACCCGGTGATCGGCGACTATACGCCGCGTCAACAACAGCTGAGTTGGATCGATTCCTGCCTGCATGGCGGGGTTACCACGATGATTTCCGCTGGCGAGGTTCATTTGCCGGGCCGGCCGAAAGACATAGTCGGCTTGAAAGCCTTGGCGATCGCATCGCAGCGTTGGTACGACAATTTCCGCCCCTCCGGGGTAAAAGTCCTGGCCGGCGCGCCGGTGATCGAGGAAGGCATGGTCGAGGAGGATTTCAAATCCCTCTCGGAAGCCGGGGTCAAGCTCCTCGGCGAGGTCGGCCTCGGTTCGGTGAAGGCTGGCGATACGGCCAAGCAGATGGTCGCCTGGGCGCGCAAATACGGTATGCAAAGCACCATTCACACCGGCGGCCCTTCGATCCCGGGCTCCGGTCTCATCGACAAGGACGTGGTGCTGGAAGCTGATGCCGACATCATCGGCCATATCAATGGCGGCCATACCGCTCTGCCGGATGACCAGATCATTTGTCTTTGCGAGCAATGCGAGCGCGGCATTGAGATCGTCCATAACGGCAATGAGCGATCCGGCTTGCTGGCCATGCGCACGGCGTTTGAATTGGGGCAACCGGAGCGGGTGATCCTCGGGACCGACTCGCCGGCGGGGTCGGGGGTGCAACCGCTCGGCATCCTGCGGATGATCGCCATGCTCTCCAGTCTCGGCGATGTGGCGCCGGAAACCGTGTTCTGTTTCGCGACCGGTAATACAGCGCGGATGCGGGAGCTGGATAGCGGCATGCTTGAGGTCGGGAAGTCGGCTGACATGATCATCATCGACCAAGCCCAGCACGCACCCGGCAAGGACATGCTCGAAAGCATCCATCAAGGCAATCTACCGGGTCTCGGCATGACCATCATCGATGGCGTCGTGCGTTCGGAGCGCTCGCGCAATACCCCGCCGGCGACGCGGATGCCGGAGATCGTTGAAAAGTAACCTGGCCAATCACTGGCCAATCGACGAGCCTGTTACCGTAACCCGTCCTCGCCCTTGGCGTCCTTGGCTGCCAAACCGCCGACCCGCGGCAAGGGCCGGCCTGAATCGGTAACGGCGACGGCGACGAGAATTTCGTCGGCCCGCGGGGCGTCGTTGATCGCCACCTCCATGCCATCGAAATGGCTGCGGACATAGGCGGCGTCCTTGTGACCGAGTGGGATGTCCAGGGTCTGTCCTGGACCACCGCGCTTCTTCGAGGACGGCACCAGGGCAGCGCCTTTTTCCACCGCCTGACGCAACGGCGCGCCAAGCTTTGGGTGCAGGATCGCGGCGGCATGCTCAAGCTCGCCATTTTCGCCGACCAGCGCCGCCTTGCCATAGCTCTCAACCTCACACGGCGCGATGCCCAGCGCCGCGACCGCCCGGGCGCCCAACAAGCCGCCAAGTTCGACGCCGATTTCCATCAACGCCGACAAATCCTCGACATAGCGGCCAGCGAACGGGTTCTCGATGACCGCAATGGCGGCGGCGCGGCGGGTCGGCGGATTGATCTCGCGGCCCATCTCCCGGTGAATCTCGTCGGTCACGGTCATCATCTTGCGAATTACGGCCTTGCTCATCCCGCTTTCTCCAAGCTTGGTTTCAGGTCCATCTCGATCGCGCCGCCCACCGTCCGGCAGATGCCGTCGAGGCATAGAAAAGCCGACTGGATCAGCCCGGCGACGGCCAATTTCGCCGCGTGGTCCTGCCCGGTCATTAACGCCAGCGCCACGTCGGCGCGGCTCAATCCCGCGACGCCAACGGTCACCAATCGGTCGCCCAGGTCGCTGTCGGGAGAGAGCTCGCGGGCCGGCGCCCGGCTGATCTTGGTTGAACCCGGCAGATCGACAGCATTGGCGATCATCGTCGCAGCGGCATCAGCGGCGGCGGCGTTCCCGGCCAGGACAGTCACCGAGTCGGCGATCCCGAGGCTGTGGCTGCGACCATGCCGGCCACTGGTGGCGAGGCCGCGCACCGGGTCCGCCGCCGTCACTGTCGCCCGGCCAACGATCTGCGCCCGCACCGGATCGGCAACCAGCGCCGCGGCGTAGCGCCCGCCTTGCCCAAGATGCAGCGCGATATCGCCGCCATTGTTGACATAGGCCCGGTCCAGCCTGCGACCAGTGATCATGCTGGCCAGTATCTCGTCGGCGACGGCGCCGGCGACCGCCGCCATGGGAGTGATGAAATTTTCCGCATGAGGCAGGGTCGCCTCGCGCATGCGCCGGGCCACAGCGCCGACCAGACGGGCATCGCAAGCCGCCGGCATCCGCAGCACCGCCAACTCGCCAACCAGCTCCGTCAGCATGGTTTCGAACCGCTGAGCCGCCTGACGATAGCTCGCCAGAACCTCATCGACAGCGCCATCGGCCTGGATCACCAAATCAATCGGGCCGTGCTGAAGGTGCAAACGTCGACCGTCCGGCAGCATCGCCGCCGTCGGCCCCGTGCCCTTTGGAACCCCGTCTTTTGGTCCATTGGCGCCCGACCGGCTCATCCGCGCCGCCCGTCGGGATTCCAGCCATAATTTCCGGCGTGGGTTGGCCAGGGGTTATCAGGCCGATGCGCGACCGGACGCCGGCCACTGAGGATGTGGTCGTTCTGCGGTCCAACCCGCCCCTTTACCGCGTCGGCGATCGGCATGACCGAGTCCATGTGGCCGCCAAGCGCCTGGTAATCCTGAAGCCGCATGGAGAACTCGATTGGTGCGACCAATGCCGGGGTCGGCACATAGCCGAACGCGTTTTCCGGCATTCGGGTCACGTCCGCCATCACGGTGATCCCACCGCCCGGCCAGACATGGCACGGCGCGCCGCCCACGGTGATCACGGTCAGCATGTTCTTAACCGATCGCGTCAACTTGACCGGGTTTTCCGTCACTCCCGAGCGCAACGAGCCGCCAGCGCCGCCCATGAACAGCACCGAGCACAGGGCCGGCTCGCAATTCTCGGCGATCCGCTCAACGGAGCCGCGCAACGCCTCCGGCAGATCCTGTTTGATCGGGACCAAATCCGCGTCGAGGATGTAATAGGCGTATTGCTCGCCCGTGGTCGATACCATCAGCATCGATTGGCCGGCCCGGGCGATCTTCGGGTTGAAATCACCGAGAATCTTGAGCGGATCCACAAGATCGGTTCCGCCCCACCCGGTGCCGGGCTGAGCGACTTGGAAATACCGACCGGGGGTGGATTTACGGCCATTGACCCGGATGCCGGTACTCGGCCAGTCGATCACCTTGCCGGCCTGGTGCTCGGAGACCACGCCGGTGATGTGATCGTCGACCACCACCACCTCGTCGACCAGGCCGCGCCATTGGGAGGCGAACATGCCGATGGTCGCCGAGCCGCAGCCGACCCGCATGCGGTTTTCCTCAACCCCATTGACGATCGGCGCCCGGCCAGCCTGCACGACGACCGTGCAGCCATCATCGATGGTCAGCTCCACGGGCTTGCAATTGCACAGGTCAAGCAGGGTCGAGCAGGTGACCCGGCCTTCTTTTTTTGCACCGCCGGTCAGATGATGAACCCCGCCAAGCGAGAGCATTTGCGAGCCGTACTCGCCGGTGGTGACATGGCCAACGGGCTCACCGTCGACCCGCACCAGGCTGCGTTCCGGGCCGATATGTCGATCGGTGTCGATCTTCACCTTGACGCCGCAATAGCTGAAGATGCCCTCGGTGACCACGGTCACCATGTCCACGCCGTCGGTTTGGGAGCCCACGA
>JAQBUJ010000050.1 GCA_027623845.1 Pseudomonadota bacterium | reverse complement strand
CCGCGCTGGGTCATCTCGATGGGCAGCTGCGCCAATGGCGGCGGCTACTATCACTATTCCTATTCCGTGGTGCGTGGCTGTGACCGAATCGTTCCGGTTGACGTTTATGTTCCGGGATGTCCGCCGACGGCCGAAGCGCTGCTCTATGGGTTGATGCAGCTGCAACGCAAGATCCGTCGTACCGGGACGATCGCGCGGTGAGTGGCGGTCGGTCGATCTCAACACCGGGAATTCGGAGCCACCATGTCGAGGGCTGAGGCATCGCAAGCGTTGACCGATCTGGTCGAGTACATCTCGGCCCAGACTGATGAGGCGTTGATCGGCGTCGAGTGGGCCGGCGACGAGGCGGTGCTGCGGACGCGCCCGCAGTCGGTGCTTCAGGTACTGCGCTTTTTGAAAGACGATTCCCAATGTCTGTTCAAAACGCTGGTCGATCTGTGCGGGGTTGATTACCCGGATCGCGAGCAACGTTTTGAGGTGGTTTATAACCTGCTCAGCGTGAAACATAATTTGCGGATGCGGGTGAAGGTCTCGACCGATGAGGACACGCCGGTGCCGTCGGCGTGCACGCTATTCATGGCCGCCGAATGGAACGAGCGCGAAGCCTGGGATATGTACGGGATCTTCTTTTCCGATCACCCGGATTTACGCCGGTTGCTGACGGATTACGGCTTCGAGGGGCATCCCTTGCGTAAGGACTTCCCGCTGACCGGCCATGTGGAGGTCCGCTACGATGACGAGGCGAAGCGGGTGGTCTACGAACCGGTGACGCTGACCCAGGATTTTCGAACCTTCGATTTTCTCAGTCCCTGGGAGGGCGCGCAGTCGCTGTTGCCGGGCGATGATAAGGCTGTGGCCGGTGACGAATCGGGAGCTGACTGATGGCAGAGATGCAGATCAAGCCCCTGACCTTGAATTTCGGACCGCAACATCCGGCGGCGCATGGCGTGTTGCGGCTGGTTCTGGAGATGGATGGCGAGGTGGTCGAGCGTGCCGATCCGCATATCGGCCTGCTGCATCGCGGCACCGAGAAGCTGATCGAGTACAAGACCTATCTCCAGGCCGTCCCTTATTTTGACCGGCTGGACTATGTCGCGCCAATGTCTCAGGAGCACGCTTATGCCCTGGCGGTTGAAAAGCTGCTGGGCATCGATGTGCCGAGACGCGGTCAGTACATCCGGGTGCTGTATGCCGAGCTTTCACGCATCCTTAACCATATCCTGAACATCACCACCTTTGCTTTGGATGTCGGCGCGATGACCCCGCTGCTTTGGGGTTTTGAAGAGCGCGAATATCTGATGGAGTTTTACGAGCGGGCCTGTGGCGCGCGGCTTCATGCGGCGTATTTTCGCCCCGGCGGCGTGCATCAGGATCTGCCGGCCGGCCTGCTGGATGATATCGACAGTTGGGCCGAGAAGTTTCCTGCCGTCATCGCCGACATGGAAAGCCTGCTGACCAACAACCGGATCTTCAAGCAGCGCACCGTCGATATCGGAACGGTGACGGCGGAGGAAGCCCATAACCTCGGCTTCACCGGACCGTGTATCCGGGCATCGGGCCAGGCCTGGGATTTGCGAAAATCGCAGCCCTACGATGTTTATGACGAGATGGATTTCGACATCCCCGTCGGCAAGACCGGTGACTGTTACGCGCGCTATCTGGTGCGGGTCGAGGAGATGAAGCAAAGCCTGCGGATCGTGCATCAATGTATCGCCAACATGCCGGATGGTCCGGTCAAGACCACCGACCGCAAAGTCGCGCCGCCACCGCGCGGCGAAATGAAGCGGTCGATGGAAGCCCTTATCCATCACTTCAAGCTGTATACTGAGGGCTATCACGTTCCGGCTGGCGAGACCTACACCGCAGTCGAGGCGCCGAAGGGTGAGTTTGGGGTCTATCTGGTTTCCGACGGCTCCAACAAACCATACCGCTGTAAGATACGCGCGCCGGGATTTGCTTTCCTCTCGGCCATGGATTTTCTGTCCAGAGGGCACATGCTGGCGGATACCGTCGCCATCATCGGCTCACTCGACATTGTTTTCGGGGAGATCGACCGTTGAGCGGGCACGCCTTCGCGGAAAATCAGCCGGATAGCTTCGCTTTCACCCCGGAAAACGAAGCCAAGGCCGACGCGCTAATCGCCAAATACCCCGCCGGCCGCCAGGCCAGCGCGGTGATCCCATTGCTTGATCTGGCGCAGCGCCAGCACGACAACTGGTTGCCCAGAGTGGCGATCGAGGCGGTGGCCAAAAAGCTCGACATGGCGCCGATTCGGGTGCTGGAGGTGGTGACCTTCTACACGATGTTCAATCTGAAACCGGTCGGGAAGTATTTCCTGCAGGCCTGCACCACCACGCCATGCTGGCTGCGCGGTTCCGACGAGATGATGAAATGCATCAAGGACAAGCTCGGCCTCGATAATCACGGGGCGAGCGAGGATGGGATGTTCAGCCTGCTGGAGGTGGAATGCCTCGGTGGCTGCGTCAACGCGCCGATCCTGCAGGTCAATGACGACTTCTACGAAGATATGGATTACGACGCGACGGCTGAATTGCTGGAAGCTCTGAAGCAGGGCAAGCCACCGCCGGTCGGCTCGATGAAGGGGCGCAACATGTCGGAGAGTAGTGCCGGCGCGACCTCGTTGACCAGTCTGCGCGAGACCGAGGCAGCCTATGTGCCGCGCCCGCCGAAACCGGCCGTCGAAGCGCCGGTCGATGCGCCCCGGGACGGGGGAGACAGCTGATGCTGAAGGATGAAGATCGGATCTTCACCAACCTATATGGCTGGTTCGACTGGGGCCTGGACGGCGCGCGCAAACGCGGCGACTGGAGCACGACCAAGCAAATCCTCTCGCAGACCCCGGAGGAAGTCGTCGAATTGGTCAAGGCCTCCGGCCTGCGCGGCCGTGGCGGGGCCGGGTTTCCAACCGGCCTTAAATGGTCGTTCATGCCGAAAGTGGTCGGGGACCGGCCGCATTACCTGATCGTCAACGCCGATGAGAGCGAGCCGGGGACCTGCAAGGACCGGGAAATCATGCGCAACGACCCGCACAAGTTGGTCGAGGGGTGTCTGATCGCCGGGTATTCGATGCGCGCCTGCGCCGCCTATATCTACATTCGAGGCGAGTTTTATAACGAGTCGCGCAACCTGCAGGCGGCGATCGATCAGGCCTATGACGCAGGCCTGATCGGCAAGAACGCCTGCGGCACCGGCTATGATTTCGACATCTTTTTGCATCGCGGCGCTGGCGCCTATATCTGCGGCGAGGAGACCGCGCTGCTGGAAAGCCTTGAGGGCAAGAAGGGGCAACCGCGCCTGAAACCGCCGTTTCCGGCGGCGGTCGGGTTGTATGGGTGCCCGTCGACGGTGAACAACGTCGAGAGCATCGCGGTGGTACCGGAAATTCTGCGCCGTGGACCTGAGTGGTTCGCCGGTCTGGGACGCGAGCGCAATGTCGGCACCAAGCTGTTCTGTATCTCCGGACATGTGAATAACCCCTGCAATGTCGAAGAAGAGATGGGGATCCCGCTTAGGGAGCTCATCGACAAGCATGCGGGCGGCGTCATCGGCGGTTGGGACAATCTTCTGGCGGTGATCCCCGGTGGCTCGTCGGTTCGCTGCATTCCGAAATCGATTTGCGACGATATCCTGATGGATTTCGATTCGTTGATGGCGGTGAAGTCGGGGCTCGGCACGGCGGCGGTCATCGTGATGAACAAGCAGACCGACATCGTCAAAGCCATCGCCCGGCTGTCTTATTTCTACAAACACGAAAGCTGCGGCCAGTGCACGCCGTGCCGCGAGGGCACCGGTTGGATGTGGCGGGTGATGGAGCGGCTGGTGACCGGCGAGGCCGAATACGAAGAGATCGACGCGCTGGAGCAGGTGACCAAGCAGATCGAAGGTCACACGATCTGCGCGCTTGGTGACGCGGCGGCTTGGCCGATCCAGGGGTTGCTGACGCATTTCCGAGGCGAGGTCGAGGACCGGATCAAGGAGCATAAGGCGAGCCTGTCGACGCTACAGGCCGCCGAATGAGCGCCCGCAGAAAGAGCGCCTGGGGAATGCTGACAGATGGGATACCCAGTAGGACGCAGGACAAGGCTTGGGGGACGCAATGCCGAAGCTGACGGTTGACGGGGTCGAGGTTGAGGTCCCGCAGGGCTCCACGGTGCTGCAGGCATGCGAGGCGGCTGGCGCGGAAATTCCCCGATTCTGCTATCACGAACGGCTGTCGATCGCCGGCAATTGCCGGATGTGTCTGGTCGAGGTGAAGCCTGGACCGCCGAAACCGCAGGCCAGTTGCGCACTGCCGGCCGCGGACAATCAGGAAGTCTTCACCGACAGTGAGATGGTCAAGAAGGCCCGCCACGGCGTCATGGAGTTCCTGCTGATCAATCATCCGCTTGATTGCCCGATCTGCGATCAGGGCGGCGAGTGCGATCTACAGGACCAGGCTATGGGTTATGGCCATCATTCCAGCCGCTATACCGAAAACAAGCGCGCCGTCGAAGACAAGCATATGGGGCCGCTGATCCAGACGATCATGACCCGGTGCATTCACTGCACGCGCTGTGTCCGGTTCTCGACCGAGGTCGCCGGCGTGACCGAGATGGGGTTATTGGGACGCGGCGAGACTGCGGAAATCACCACCTATCTTGAAAAAGCCTTGGCGTCGGAATTGTCCGGCAATGTGATCGATCTTTGCCCGGTCGGCGCGCTCACCTCTAAGCCCTATGCCTTCGTGTCGCGTCCCTGGGAGCTGAAGAAGACCGAGACCATTGATGTGATGGACGCGGTTGGCTCCAACATTCGGGTTGATGCGCGCGGCTCAGAAGTGCTGCGGGTGCTGCCCCGGTTGCATGACGATGTGAACGAGGAATGGATCTCCGACAAGACCAGGTTTTCCTGTGACGGGCTGAAACGCCAACGCCTCGACCGGCCTTATCTGCGCCGTGACGGCAAACTGGTCTCGGTCAGTTGGCCCGAAGCGTTTGCCGCAGTCGCCGAACAGATGCAGGCGCTGCCGGGCGAGGCCATGGCGGCGATCGCCGGTGACCTGTGCGACGCCGAGTCGATGTTCGCGTTGAAGCAGCTGATGACCTCGGTTGGATCGACCAATATCGATTGTCGCCAGGATGGTGCGAAACTCGATGCGTCAGCGCGCGCCGGCTATTTGTTCAATGCCAGCATTGCCGGGATCGAGGACGCGGATGCGATCCTCCTGGTCGGCACCAATCCGCGCTGGGAAGCGCCGGTATTGAACGCCCGCATTCGCAAGCGCTGGCTTGAGGGTGGTTTGACGGTCGCCATGGTCGGGACACCGGCGGACCTTACCTACAAGGTCGAGACCTTGGGAGCCGGTGCGCAGACCCTGCGCGAGATCGCCGATGGCAGCCATGGCTTCGCCGAGGTGCTGAAGGCGGCCAAAAAACCGATGATGATCCTCGGCATGGGCGCCCTGACACGCGAGGACGGGGCTGCGGTTCTGGCCATCGCCCGCTCGATCGCTGAGGACTGTGGAATGATCCAAGAGGCGGGCGAGGGCAGTGACGCCTGGAACGGTTTCAGCGTTCTGCATACCGCCGCCAGCCGGGTTGCCGGCCTCGACATGGGGTTCGTGCCCGGGGCGCAGGGCAAGGACGTCGCCGGTATCGTCGCCGGCGCCAACTCGGGCGAGATCAAGTTTGTGTATCTGCTGGGCGCCGATGAGATTGACATGTCCGGCCTGGGGAAGGCCTTCGTTGTCTATCAGGGGCACCACGGCGATGCTGGCGCACACCGGGCCGACGTCGTTCTGCCGGGCGCCGCCTATACCGAGAAGGACGGAATTTACGTCAATACCGAGGGACGGACGCAGTTGGCGCTGCAGGCCTCCTTCCCGCCCGGTGAGGCGCGGGAGGATTGGAAAATCCTGCGGGCGCTTTCGGAGGCGGTCGGTAAGACCTTGGCCTATGACTCGGCTGCGGCGCTGCGCACGGCTCTGGTCGCGGCGCATGGCAGCTTCGGCGCCATCGATCAGGTAGAGTCAGCGCCTTGGGCGGCGTTTGGCACGGCCGGCGAGACCTCCGATGCGCCGTTTGGTCAGGCTATCGAGAATTTCTACATGACGGATCCGATAAGCCGGTGCTCTGCGGTGATGGCCGAGTGCACCGAGACCTTCGTCACGGCGAAAGCCGAGCGGACGGGGACGGAGGGATGACGATGGGGCCGGTTGCGATGGGGCAGGTGGGACGATGAATATGTTCCTGAACGACTATGTGCTACCGACGGCGATCATCGTAGCGCAGATTCTGGCGATTGTGGTGCCGTTGTTGGTCTCGGTCGCGTATCTGACCTATTTCGAACGCAAGGTCATCGCCAGCATGCAGTTGCGTAAGGGGCCGAATGTGGTGGGGCCGTTTGGTCTGCTGCAGCCGCTTGCCGATGGGGCCAAGCTGTTCGTCAAGGAAACCATCCTGCCGGCCGGCTCGAACAAGCTTTTGTTCATCATGGCGCCGATGCTGATTTTCGTTCTCAGCTTGATCGCCTGGGCGGTGATTCCGTTTGGCGACGGTCTGGTGCTGGCGGATATCAATGTCGGTCTGCTGTATTTCTTCGCCATCTCCTCGCTTGGCGTCTATGGCGTGATCATGGCCGGTTGGGCGTCGAATTCGAAATACGCCTTTCTCGGCGCGCTGCGGTCGGCGGCGCAAATGGTGTCCTACGAAGTGTCGATCGGCTTCGTGGTGATCACCGTGGTCTTGTGTGCCGGGTCGCTCAACCTGTCGGACATCGTCGAGGCGCAGCGCACCGTTTGGTTCGCCATCCCGTTACTACCGATGTTCGTGATCTTCTTCATCTCGGCGCTGGCCGAGACCAACCGGGCGCCCTTCGACCTACCCGAAGGTGAATCGGAACTCGTGGCCGGCTATTTCGTCGAATATTCGTCGATGACCTTCGCGCTGTTCTTCCTCGGCGAATACGCCAACATGATCCTGATGAGCGCGATGACCGTGGTGTTGTTCATGGGCGGCTGGCTGCCGATCTTCGACATCGCGCCGTTCAACTGGATCCCCGGTCCGATCTGGTTCTTCGCCAAGATATCGTTCGTGCTGTTCTGCTTCCTCTGGGTGCGAGCGACCTTCCCGCGGTATCGCTATGACCAGTTGATGCGGCTGGGATGGAAGGTGTTTTTGCCCTTGTCGCTGCTGTGGGTCGCGGTGACGGCGGGGGGGTTGGTTTCCTTCGGTTGGTTGCCGAACCAGGTCGCCGGTTGAACGGGATGAGAGGCAAGCCATGAGTTTGATGCAAAGCGGCAAGGCCTTGCTCCTCTCGGAGCTGGTATCCGGCATGTACCTGACCTTGAAGTATTTCTTCAAGCCCAAGGTCACGATCAATTATCCGTTTGAAAAAGGGCCGCTTAGCCCACGGTTCCGCGGCGAACACGCGCTGCGCCGCTATCCCAATGGCGAGGAGCGCTGCATTGCCTGCAAGCTGTGCGAGGCGATCTGTCCGGCGCAGGCGATTACCATCGAAGCCGAGCCCAGGGATGATGGCAGCCGGCGCACCACGCGTTACGACATCGACATGACGAAATGCATCTATTGCGGTTTTTGTCAGGAAGCCTGCCCGGTCGACGCGATCGTCGAGGGGCCGAACTTTGAATTTGCGACAGAGACCCGCGAGGAGCTTTTCTACAATAAAGACAAACTGTTGGCGAACGGTGACCGCTGGGAGACGGAGATCTCGCAGAACCTGGCCGCTGACGCGCCGTATCGTTGATCGGAGCAAGCACGAGGGCTCGGAGACGCCATTAACGTTCTCCGGCAATCGTTCGATAAGAAAGCAAGGTTGCGTAATGCCGAGCATGTCACAGATGAAACAACGAACGCGGAGAGGCAGGTCATGATCATCCAGGCGCTTGCGTTCTATGCCTTCGCCTTCGTCGCCATCGCGGCGGGTGTGATGGTTGTCGCCTCGCGCAACCCGGTGCATTCGGTGTTGTTCCTGATCCTCGCCTTCTTCAACGCATCCGGCCTGTTTGTGCTGATCGGGGCCGAGTTTATCGCGATGATCCTGATCGTCGTCTATGTCGGCGCGGTGGCGGTGTTGTTCCTGTTCGTGGTGATGATGCTGGATATCAACTTCGTCGAGTTACGCCAGGGTTTCATGGATTACCTGCCGGTCGGCGCGCTGATCGGGTTTATTTTGGTGGCTGAGCTGGCGTTCGTGGTTGGCGCTTGGGTGGTATCCGGCGATGCGTCGATGGTTCAGGCGGCGCCGGCCCCGGCGGCGGCGGAGATATCCAATACCCGGGCGTTGGGGATGATCCTGTACACCCGCTATGTCTATCTGTTCCAGGCGGCCGGGGTGATCCTGCTGATCGCGATGATCGGGGCGATTGTGCTGACTTTGCGGAGCCGCGAGGGCGTCAAGCGCCAGCGCATCTCCGACCAGGTGGCGCGGAGCCGCGAGGAGACGATCGAGGTGGTCAAAGTACAATCGGGCGAGGGGGTCTGAGCATGTGGGATATCGGCCTCGCGCATTATCTGACGGTCGCGGCGATCCTGTTCACTTTGGGGATTTTCGGCATCTTCCTAAACCGGAAGAACGTGATCATCATCCTCATGTCGATCGAGTTGATGTTGTTGGCGGTGAACATCAATCTGGTGTCGTTCTCGGCCTTTCTTGGCGATCTGGTCGGCCAGGTGTTCGCGCTTTTCGTGCTGACCGTCGCGGCCGCCGAGGCAGCGATCGGTCTCGCCATCCTGGTCGTCTATTTCCGCAACCGCGGCTCGATCGCGGTCGAAGACATCAACCTGATGAAGGGGTGAGGCGGTGATGTATACAGCCATCGTCTTCCTGCCGTTGCTGGGCGCGATTGTCGCCGGGTTTGGCGGTCGTCTGCTCGGCGACCGGGGCTCGCATATCGTCACCTGCGGGGCGATGGGGCTCTCGATGATCCTCGGGCTGGTCGCGTTTTACGACGTGGCGATCCAGCACAATCCGACGACCATCGATCTGTTCACCTGGATTCAATCCGGGTCGCTCGATGCGGCGTGGTCCCTGAAATACGATACCCTGACTGCGGTGATGGTCATCGTCGTGACCGTGGTCTCGACCATGGTGCATGTCTATTCCATCGGCTACATGGGGCATGACCCGCACAATCCTCGGTTCTTCGCCTATCTGTCGCTGTTCACCTTCGCCATGCTGATGTTGGTGACGGCGGACAATCTGGTGCAGATGTTCATGGGCTGGGAGGGGGTTGGCCTAGCCTCTTATCTGTTGATCGGCTTTTGGTATCACAAGCCCGAGGCGAACGCGGCGGCGATCAAGGCGTTTTTGGTCAATCGGGTTGGCGATTTTGGCTTCGCGCTGGGGATTTTCGGCACTTATTTGTTGTTCGATACGGTGGTGCTGGACGAAATCTTTCAGGCGGTACCGGGTAAGGCCGGCTCGGAGATCACATTCCTTTGGTTCAGCGCCGATGCGCTAACCGTGCTGACCATGTTGCTGTTCATTGGCGCCATGGGTAAGTCGGCGCAGCTTGGTCTGCACACCTGGCTGCCCGATGCGATGGAGGGCCCGACCCCGGTCTCGGCCTTGATCCACGCGGCGACCATGGTGACGGCGGGCGTGTTCATGGTGGCGCGGCTTTCGCCGATGATGGAATACGCCCCGGATACCTTGATGGTGGTGACCATTGTCGGCGCCTCGACCGCGTTTTTTGCGGCGACGGTTGGCCTCTGTCAGAACGACATCAAGCGGGTCATCGCCTATTCGACCTGCTCGCAGCTCGGATATATGTTCTTTGCCTGCGGCGTGTCGGCCTATTCGGCGGCAATTTTTCATCTGTTGACCCATGCCTTCTTCAAGGCGCTGCTGTTCCTTGGCGCAGGATCGGTGATCCATGCGATGTCCGATGAGCAGGACATGCGCAATATGGGTGGGCTGCGCACGCGGATCCCGCTGACTTTCTGGTTGATGATCATCGGCACCCTGGCGCTGACCGGGTTTCCGTTCCTCGCCGGCTACTATTCCAAGGACTTGATTCTGGAATCGGCTTTCGCCCGCCAAACCGGGGTGGGAAATTACGCCTTCTGGATTGGCATCATCGCCGCCGGCATGACCGCCTTCTATAGCTGGCGACTGATCTTCCTAACCTTCTTCGGGACCAGTCGCGCCTCGAAGGAAGTGCAGGACCACATTCATGAGTCGCCGCTGGTGATGACCATCCCGTTGATGGTGCTGGCGGCGGGCGCCTTGGTCGCTGGCAAGCTCGGGTTTGACGCCTTTGGCGGCGAGTCGATGGCTGATTTCTGGGGCAGCGCGTTGCTGGTTCTGGAGGGCAACAACACCATCGAGGCGGCGCATAATGTGCCGGTTTGGGTGATCGCGCTGCCGACGGTCATGTTCGTGCTGGGCACCGGCGGGGCTTGGTATTGCTATATCCACCGGCCCCAGGTTCCCGGAATTATCGTCAGCTATTATGGTGAGATCTACCGCTTCCTGTTGAACAAATGGTACTTCGATGAGTTGTATGACTGGGCCTTCGTGCGCCCGGCGATGAAGCTCGGGCGGGTGCTCTGGAAGGGCGGCGACGGGGCTATCATCGATGGGTTCGGCCCGGACGGTATCTCGGCGCTGACCCGGCGTCTTGCCGGGCGGGCCGGTCGTATGCAAAGCGGATATGTCTACCACTATGCCTTCGCTATGATGATCGGCGTGGTCGCCATCATATCCTGGTACTTGATGGCGCACGGGGGCTAAGATTATGGCAAGTGATTGGCCCCTTCTATCCCTGGTGACGTTCCTGCCCTTGGTGGGCGTCCTGTTCATTCTGTTCACCCGTGGCGACGAGGCGACGGTGGCGCGCAATGCGCGTTATATCGCCCTGTGGACGACGGTTCCGACCTTCTTGATCTCGTTGTTGCTGTGGGTGAATTTCGATCCGACCACCGCTGATTTCCAAATGGTCGAGCGGGCTGAGTGGATTCCCGGCGCCGATATCAACTACCACATGGGCATTGACGGCATTTCGCTGTTCTTCGTGCTGCTTTCAACTTTCCTGACGCCGATCTGCATTCTGTCGAGCTGGGAGGCGGTTCAGACCCGGGTCCGGGAGTACATGATTTCCTTCCTGGTGCTGGAAACCATGATGGTTGGCATGTTCTGCGCCCTGGACCTCTTGGTTTTCTATGTCTTCTTCGAGGGCGTCTTGATCCCGATGTTCATTATCATCGGCGTCTG
>JAQBUJ010000049.1 GCA_027623845.1 Pseudomonadota bacterium | reverse complement strand
GCGCTTAATCTTGAAGACCGCCGCGGGCGCTTAATCTTGAAGACCGCCGCGGGCGCTTAATCTTGAAGACCGCCGCGGGCGCTTAATTTTGAGAACCGCCGCAGGCGCTTAATTTTGAGAACCGCCGCAGGCGCTTAATTTTGAGAACCGCCGCAGGCGCTCTCAGGTCCGCTGCAAATTCGAGATATGGGCGTTGAACGAAATTGAGATCCGCTCCGCCTCGCCATGGTAGGGATTGACTTGGTGATAGAGCCAGCTTGGAAACAACACCATGCGGCCATTCAGCGGTTGGATGGCCAAGGGCCGGCCGACAGTTTCGCCAGGCAGCGCCGACATTTCGGCATGGCTGCGGGGATCAAGAAATTCGAAAGTGCCGCTTTCCGGCACGTCTTCGTCGGGCGGCGTCCCCGCTTCGACATAATAGACCGCCGATACTTGGCAGCTTGGGTGAGTGTGGCGTTTGTTGTAGGCGCCGCGCCGGGACACATTGGCCCATGCGGCTAGACGGGCCTGAAATTCACAACTCCCGCCGATCATCAACGGCACCACGGTTTTGATCGCTCCCAAGGCCGCTTCCTGCAGAACCTCGACCGCCCGGTCCGGCCAGGAGAACAGGTCGTCATCGGAATGCCAGCCGCCAATATTGCTGCGCCGAACCCCGGGGACCTCGGCTTCCTTGGCAAGGATTAACGTCTTCAGAGCCTCGTTCAGCCGTTCGGACTCATCGAGTTGGAACAAATAGAACTGGGTGGCGAACGCCGTGACCATATCGGTGCGGGAGTCGAATTTAAGCTCCATGGCGTGCCTCCGTTCGAGAGTTCCATCAGGTCTGCCAAGCTTCGCCGATAGCGTCAAACGAGCGCTATGGCTTTTTCAATACAAGGAAAAGCGTTGGCAAGGGTTGCTTTTTTTCTTCCCGCATGGCGCCGCGCGTTTGTTGCTCGATCACCAAACCCGCCGCGCCGGCCAGATGATGAAGATAAGCCTCGGAATGGCTATAGGTCTCACCGTCGACAATAGCGAAATCCCCGTCGGCTTGCTCATGGGCGGTCATCGCCAGCCTGCCGCCCGCCTCCAGCACGCCCGCCATCGCCTGGAAAAACGGCTGCAGGTCGCCGAGATAGGAGGTCACGTCCGCCGCCATCGCCAATCCATAGCGGCCTTGGTCCCGGGTCAGCCAGGTAACGATCTCCGCTTGGTGCAGGGTGTCGTAAATGCCCCTCTGCCGGGCCCGCTCCAACATCCGGGCGGACAGGTCGACGCCGATCAGTTGGCGCGCCAAGGGCCGCAACGCCAATCCCGAAAGCCCGCTCCCGCAGCCAAGATCAACAGCGCGTTCTATCGGGCTGGTGATCAGCGCATCAAGCATTTCGCCTAGCACCCGAGGTCCGATATAGCCAAGCGTATCGGTCAAATGGCTATCGAAGCCGGCGGCGTAGCCGTCGAAAACCCCGGCGACGAATGCCGGCGTCATCGCCTGCGTCGTCGCAAGCGCGCCGATCCGAGCCAGGTCCCGGCCCAGCCCCGCACTGTCCGGTGGGTCGAGTAATAGATAGCGCCGGTACAACGCCTTCGCCGACGCGCCTTGGCTTGACCGGCCCGGGCGATCCCCTCGGCCAAGCTCGGGTCAGCCACCTGCGCGCGCCGGGCCGTATCAAACGCCCGATCATAGTCACCGGCTTGCAGCAGCACGAAGGACCGATCGACCAGAGCTCTGGCATGGGTCGGCGCCAGAATCAGCAACCGCGCGATCAGCCGCCCGCCTGCGACCTCCGCTGCACCGACCAACAGATTATTCAAATATCGGGGTTCACCCGGCGCCAGCAGTACCGCTCGGCGTAAATGCGCGCCTTCCGCGGCGCCATCCTGGCGTGTTTGAGCCAGGGCCAGATTGTGCCAGTTCGACGCCGTCTCCGGGCGCGCCTCGGCCAGCTCACGAAACAACCGCGCGGCGGTCGTCCAGTCCTGATCCGCCACCGCCTGACGCGCCGGCTCCACCAGCCGTTGGTTAGTGGGATCGGTCGCGGCCGTCATCCGACGCGCACGGTCCGGCTACTCGCCGTGCTGCTCGAAATAATCAAGCGCGGTTTCCGCCAGATGAAAATCAAAGGCGTCGTGAATATCGATGCCCGAGGCGGTATCGTCGATCTCTATGATCTCGACCTTGTGGCCGGTCCGCCTGCCCTGGCGGATCAGCGAAGAGCGAATGGCGCTGGCCAGCCCGGTATCCTCGCGGAACAGCGGGGTGCGGGTCTGACGCGGCCCGTACACCGCCATCCAGTCGAAAACCCGCTGCCACTCTCCGGCATCGTTTCGATACCAGAAATTCTTGTGGGTTTTGTTGGCGACGAAAACGCTTTCCAGACTGTCGTCGGCTTTCATCGTATTGACCGCCTGGGCGATCCATTCGGGTTTGCGAAAAATGTCGGTCGGTTGCAGAAAGACGACAATATCGAAAGCCCCGTCGAGCGCCTCGGCCTTGGCCAATGCATCGGCCAGCACCGGCTCGGTCGGCGTCAGATCCTCGGCCAGACCGGTCTCGCGCAGGAACGGACACCAAGCACCTGCGGCCTCGGCGGCGGCCTTGATCTCCGGACTGTCGGTGGTCACCAGCACCCGGTCGCAAACGCCGGAGCGGATCGCATGCTCCACCGAATGCGCGATCAATGGCTTGCCGCCAATCAACCGCACGTTCTTGCCCGGCAACCCCTTCGAGCCGCCGCGCGCTGGAATAAGGGCGATGGTGCGTTTATCAGAAGTGCTCATGCGATCCTGTCCCTGAGGTCGGTCAATCGGTCGGCAACCAGCTCTGCCACCGCATGGGTGTCGTCGTCGCGGATGTCGACAAGCGCCCAAAACTGGTCGACGACCTCAAAGCCCACGGCATCGCCAAGCCGCCGTCCATCGCGGATCAGACCCGGTCTGGTGGCCAGCGCTAGTCCAACCATCTCTTGAAAATACGTCGCGTCGCGCCGATCCCCGCCAGGCCCGAGCGCGGTGATCGAGTTCTCGCCATCAAGACGCCAGAGATTGGCGCGGAATTGCCGGGTGCAAACGACACTGTCCAGATGATCACGCTCTATCAGGTTCTCGACGGTGCGGCGGATCAGGCCGCGCGGCCGGAACGGGTGGGTCGCCTCGATCACTGCGACGTGATCGGCGGGATGCGCGTCAAGCACGTCGATCAACGCGCCGGTATAGGATTCCGCGGTCCGGTCTCTAAGGATAATGCTCTCACCGACCTGCCTTGCCTGGGCCGCGACGGCGTCGCTATCCGTGGTCACCACGATGGCCGCACCCGGCAGATCCTCCAAGGCCGCGGTCAAGGTCCGCTGTAGGCTGGACGGCCCCTTGAGGGGCTTGAGTATCGCCTCAGTGCTCTTCGACGCCGCCAGGACCGGAATGATGACCAGAGTGCGGCTCATGGCGCGCTCGTTCGGATATAGTCGATCACCTCGGCGACCCGCTTGGCCCGCCCCTCGTCACGGCCCTGGTGGATGCCATGCTGGTGATAGACCCGCAGATGCGGTTCGTAGACGATCTCATGGCCAAGCCGAATCATCCGCTTGCCCCATTCGCGATCCTCAACCCCGCGAATAACCTCGTCGAAGGGTTCATCCCGCCAGATCGTTTTGCGAATACCGGAATTGGCGTTATGGAAAAAATAGTCCTGGCGTTGCCGGACCCGCTCATCGCGAAACGTCGTCCACAGATCGCGGCGGTCGATGGCGCTGGTATCCGGCATCGGCTCCTGGCGCCCATAGACACCGCAGACCAGCGGGTCTCCATCCGGACCGAGATGCGCCAGCAGGTAGTCCGCCCATAGCTCGTCAATCGGCACGCAATGCGACGACAGCAACGCCACCACATCGTGGCGCGCCGCGTCAATTCCGATATTGAGCGCCCGACCATAGGAGAAGTCTTCGCGCGAGATCCGGCGGATGGTCACCCCGTGCGCGTCGGCGATCGCCACCGTATCGTCCGTCGATTCGTTATCAACCAGCACGACATCGATCCCCGGCACGCGCTGATTGCGCAACGCCGTCAGGCATCGATCCATCCAGAACGCCTCGTTCTTGGCACGCAACACCACGCTAATCACCGTGGTTCCTCCTTGGAATCCCCGATCATGCCGAAGTCGATAGCCGCCCCGGCGCCTAGATCATAAAGCAGCCGGCGGCCGATGACAGTGGCTTTCAGACCGACCGCGATCCCCCGCCCTCCGGTTTCCTCCGCCAAATCCTCGGCCACCAGTCGCTGACCGGCGCTCAGGGCGCGGCCGGCGGCAAGCGTTGCGCGCGCCGTGCGGTAGCGATCGAGACAGGCCAAAAGACTTGGCTGGAACAAGATGTCGGCGGCGCCCGAGAGCGGGATCAACTGGTCCAGCGCTTCAAAGCGGGTGCACAGATAAGCCAGTTTGACCCCGGGTCCAAGGCGCGGCGCCTGGCGCAGCTGATCGGCGGGGACGACCACGTCATAATCGGCAACGACCGTCTCTAAGGGATCGTCGGTGACCCGGTCAAAATCATGCGGCCAAGCATCGACGCCGGGCGGTGGAGAAAACCCACTCCCAGGGCCCGCCAGGACGAAGATAACAGCCATGTACCCCTCAGCCGACCGATTGCATGGCGTCGCGGATCTCGTCGATCGTCAAAAGACCTGGGTTGGCTTTCTCGAAGGCGATGACCGCTTGATCCTGGTTCATCCCCAAACCGTTCAGGGTGGTAAGGCCGATCACCTTGGCCTGACGCAGCAACTCGGTCTCCGCCGGCTGGTAGATGATGTCATAGATCACCGTGTCGTCGGGCGTCGCATCCAGCAACGTCTCGCTGTTGTCGCCAAGCGACGAGCCTTGGTCGCCGTCCTGGTGGCCAACGGAGGTGCAATTGATGATCAGTTTGACGCCGCGCAGGTCACTTGAGGATTTCGGCGGCGCGACCCCCCTGACATTACCGCCAAGCCGTTCCGCGAAGGCCTGGGCCTTCTCCAGCGACCGATCGGCAAGCCTTAAGCTGGCGACATTCCCGGCCAGATAGGCGGCCACCGCCAGACCGGCGCCGCCAAGGCCAAGCAACAGCGCATGCCGGCTACCCAGATCGTCGACCATGGCGCGTAATTGCTCAAGCGCGCCGGCGCCATCAGTGTTGGCGCCCACCAGATCCGCGCCATCGCGATAAATCGCGTTTACCGCGCCGATCCTCTCGGCCTCCGGCTCCAATCGGTCGAGAAGGGTGACCAGGGCTTGCTTATGCGGCACCGCGACCGATCCACCGATATAACGCGGGTCGGTTTTCAGAGCCGCGACAAGACCAGGAAGATTGACCTCGCTGACATCGAACGGATGCATCACCGCGTCGGCGCCAGCCGCCGCGAAAGCCGCGTTCCACAGGGTTGGCGACCGCGCGCCCTTGGATGGCGACAGGCCAAGTATCGCGGCAAAACGTCCAGTGGTACTGGTGATCGAATTGTCTAGAAAGGCGGGAAACAGCGTATCCGACATCGTTCCTTATCCTCAGTGCAGGGCAAGATGTAACGCGCTGCCCGCCCGCGCGCCAAGTGATTTTCCCATCAAAAGGTTACCGTCTCGACGGATCACGCGTCGATCGTACGACCAATCGCCGCCGCTACCGGGCGCATCGCGTTCATCATGTCTTCGAACTGCTCGAAGGAACTGCACTGCAGCGGGTCAACAGCGGCCTCGGGCGGGTTCGGGTGCACTTCCAGCATCAAGGCGTCGGCGCCGGCGGCGATCGAGGCCAGCATCATCGACTTGACCCAGGGCTGCCAGAAGGTGGCGTGCGACGGGTCGGTCATCACCGGAAGATGGGTAAGCTCCTGCGCCGCCGGAACGACCTGGAGGTCCAACAAAAACCGCGAGGTCGCACGATGCGTATGGTTGCTGACCACACCGCGCTCGCAAAGCAGAATCTTCTGCTCCTGGCCGAGCGTGTCATGCTCCAAGGCGATATATTCGGCGGCCATCAGCCAATCGCGCAAAGAACAACCGTAGCCCCGCTTCAGCATCACAGGCATGCCGGTCTTGCCGACCTCGGTGAGTAACGGATAGTTCTGCATGTTGCGGGTGCCGATCTGCAGCATGTCGGCGTGCTCGGCGACGATGCCGATCTTTTCGATATGCATGACTTCGGTGACCACCGGAAGACCGGCCGCCTCACCCGCCAATTTCAGCCATTTCAGACCATTTTCGCGGGTTTCGTAGAATTTCGGGCTGCGGTACGGAAACGTCAGCGGCTTGAAACACCCGGCGCGCAGGAAATGCGCCCCCGCCTTCTTCATCGCCTTGGCGCATTCGAGGATCATATCCTCGGTCTCGGCGAGGTTCGGCCCGGCCAGGATCGGGATCAGATTGCCGCCAATCTCGACACCGCCGCAGGTGAAGGTCGTCTTATGGTCGGGGCTCTTTTTCGCGACCAACGGGAGCCTGTTCTCCAAATCGTCCAAGGAGACGTCCTTGCCTGGAAACTTGTTATCGACCGCCGTATTCATCGCGTCGCTCCCTTTGGATTTTTGCCCTTGTCGAGCGTGGTTAAACAGAAATCCGCCACCGATTCAAGCGCGTTGAAGGGGCCGCGCTCCGCCAACTCCGCCGCCTTGCGCGCTGCATTGTCATGCAACTCGGTCGAGTCAAGCGCATGACGCAGCGCCTGAACAATATGTTGCGGTTCAAACTTTCCGCCGGTTTGCATGCCCACCGCAAGCCGCAATCGGCCCGCCATCTGAGCGTTTACACCCTGCTCAAGATGCCGCGGCACCAGCATTTGCGGGCGACCCAACGCAAACACCGTCTCGATGGTCCCGAGCCCGCCATGGTGGATGATGACGGCGCTGTTTGTCGCCATCTCGCGCATGTCCTGGGGCGAGTCGTGAATGGTCAGACCCTTGTCGCGCCACTCATCGCGTTGTCGGGTCGAAGCATCACGTAGATAGACGCTGCCCTGGACCGGCATGCTGGCCAAGGCTTCCAGGACCTTGCCCGTGGGCCGGAACCCCAACGACAGATAGGCGAAATAGTCGACATCCCGGCGCCGCGACGCCAAGGGCGCGGGTAGCGGTAGTAACGGCCCCACCGCCCGGTGCTGACGCAGATGCGCATAGCAATCCAACTCCGGCAAGGTGATGATCGCCGACGCCGCGCAGTCTAAAATTCCGGGCAAAGCCGCCGGCGACGGCGCATTGCGCCGCTGCTGCGAGTCCCGGACCACCGCAAGCAAATCGCGTTCAGGGATACGCGGGCCGCTGTCACGCAGATGCGGAAAGACGTCGAGCGTGCTGGGCGGCAGGGTGAACCAATCGCCGATCGCCAGAGCCGGAACGCGGCCGCGCGCCGCCAGCAAGGCGGTTGGTGCATAATCGGCAACGATCAGATCCGGCTCGACCGTCTGGTATAGCCCGTCCCAAGCACCCAGCAACGGGTGCAGACGATCGAGCCGGCCATAGCCGACCGTCTCCAGGATATCGCCATAGGCGCCAATCGCCGCCCGACCACTGTAGTCGGTCACCGGTTGGGTAATCGGCGCCTGTAGCAGCGCCATGCCGGTGTCGCCGACAATTTTGTGGCTGTTCTCGACGTTGCGCACAGCGAACAGGCAGGTGGCACCCGCCCCCTGCAATTGGCGGGCAAGCGGCAGCATGCGCGAGACATGGCCAAGACCGTCGCCAAGCTCCCAAACGAAAAGAATGCGGCGCCCAGCCATTCGGCTATCCAATCAGTGTTTAGAAATCAGCGCCTTGAGAGCCCGCTCGACTGCCTCGAAGACGCCCTCCCAATCGCCGGGGCGGTTTTGCTGAAACAGCCGCGCCGTGGGGTACCAAGGGCTATCCTCACGATGCCGAAGCCAGCGCCAATCGGGATTATGGTGCAACAACGCCCAGAACGGCACCCCCAGAGCGCCGGCCAAATGCGCGGTCGAGGTGCAGGTCGTGATGACCAGATCCATTTGCGTCATGATCGAGGCGGTATCGCAGAAGTCTTCGATCCGATCGCTGAGCCGGACGATTTCCTTGGGCGCTTCCTGCAATTCCGGCTCCCGCTCGCCCTTTTGCAGGCTGAACAGCTGAGCCCGCTTGTGCTTCAGCAATCTCAGAAAATAGTCGAGATTGGTGGAGCGCTCTCGATCGCCGGGGAAATTCGGATTGCCGCCCCAGATAATCCCAATCTTGAAAGCCTCCGGACGGATTTCGGGAATATCGAAACGCCAATCCGCCGGCGGCGCCAGATAGGGCGTTGCCGAGAAGTCGTCGAAGGTTTTGATGCCCAATACCAGTGGCGCGCTCAGCAACGGCAGATGGACGTCGAAATCGTTCGGTTGCTTCAACCGTTCCACCACCTCAACCGCCCCGGCATAATGTTGGAACAGCCGCATCAATGGCTCATGACACTCGACGATCACCCGGCCATCGAGCTTGGCAAGCGCCGGAATAAACCGGGCGAATTGCAGATGATCGCCGATGCCCTGTTCGGCATGGACCAGCAAGGTCCGACCGCCAAGCGGGCCGCCCTCCCATTGCGGTTGCGGAAAGTTCCGGCGACGGGACGGAAACCCGTCATGCCGCCAGCGCCATTCATATTCCTTGAACCCCTCTTGCAACCGACCGGCGCCAAGCAGGGTGAGCGACAGGTTCCAATGGGTCGATGCCCGTTCCGGATCAATCTTCACCGACTGATCATAGGCGCGCACCGCCGCATCCAGAGCGCCGACTTCCTTATGCAGGTTTCCAAGATTGTAATAGGAGCCGACGTTGGCCGGATCGATCACCAGGGCTTTTTGGTAAATCTTTGTCGCCGCGTCGAAATCATAGGCCTTGCGCAGCAACGCGCCGAGGTTGGAATACAGATAACCGGGCTGGCGGAATTTCAGCGCCCGCTCATAGAAGCCTCGGCCTTCCTCGAATTTTTCCTGCTTTTGCGCCACATTCCCAAGATTGAGCAGAATATTGAAACTGTCATCGCCCTTGACCCGCGCCAGCGCGTTGCGCAGTACCCGTTCGGCGCGTTCCAGCGCGCCGACCTGTTCCAGAGAGTATCCCAACGCATTCATCGCCGCGGTGTTTTGCGAGTCCATATTGACCGCCGCCTCCAATTGCTCAATGGCGCGGTCGTGCTGTCCGGCGTCGGCGAGAATAATGCCGGCATGCTGGCGCAACTCAGAATTCAGTGGAAATCGGTCCAGCCCGGCCCGCAGCATGCCTTCGGCGTATTTTTTGTCCCCAGTCGCCCGTCCCAACCGCGCCCCGGCGTTGAAGAAAGCCCCGTCACACCCGGCGGTGTTGGCCCGGCCGGCGCGGATCAATCGATCCTTCGCGGTATCGTGGCGTCCCAAGCGAAACTCCACATCGGCCAGCCGCCACTCCAGGCTGGTGTCCTTGGGATATGCCTTCAGGCCTTCGGTCAGCAGGACCTCTGCTTCCTTCAGCTTTGCTTCCTCGACCAGCTTGTCGGCCTGCCTTTGGAAGGAGGCGACCGGCTGCCGCGGTTTTGCCTGGACCTGTTGCGCCGCCGCCGTGTCGTTCATCGAAATTCCACCAGATCGAATTTGCCGAGCCAAAGGAGCGTGCGTTGGCATTTGCGCCGGTCAGCCTGGAAGGCGGCGAAGTCCGAAACCCGCACCGGCCCGGCCATCAGTTGCTCCACGATATCGTCGATAGCGTTTTGGGGCAGGAATGCGTAAGCGACGAAGGTGTGTAACTGCCCCTCGCGCACCGCCGCAAGGTCATCTTTCAGCGCCGAACTCTTGGCCCGCACTACGGTATTGGCGTCGATCAGGTTGGTCGGGTGGTCACGAAACATATCGAACGGGTCGGGAAAATCGACCCACGCCGTCTCGGTGGCGTGATCACGCATTCCCAGAGGCTCGGCGTTGGCCCGAAGTTCCGCAAGTTCCGCCCAAAGCGCCTGATAGGACTGGACGACCACGCGCCAGTCATAAAATTGCCGCGCCCGCGCCATCGCCGCCGCGCTCTGCCGGGCGCGCAGGTCCGGGTCCCGGATCAAGCGCGACAGGACCTCGCTACAGGCCCCGACATCGGTCATCGTCGCCAGCGCCGCGACGCCGATAAAACGGTCATAGCTATCAAGGCCGGCGGCATAACGGTCGGCGATGTCAATGCCCGCCCCGGGCCCCGGCGCCGATGTCGGAATGCGAAACCCGGTCTCGCCCTCGACGATCGTGTCCTTGTAGCCATTGTAATCGCTGACGACACAGGGCAAGCCAGCCGCCATCGCCTCGATCGGCGTGAGACCGAAGCTCTCTTGAATGTTGTCGGAGAGCGAAATGAATAGATCCGACGCCCGCCAGGCGGCCCCGACCAGCGCGTTGTCGGCGCCATCGAGGAAATGAACCTTAGCCTGCTGGCAGAACCGGGTCGCCGCCTCCTTGAATTCTTTTTCAATCCATTCGTTGGGAAATTGGCCGACGAACAGCAGATGCAGGGCCTGACCCGGGTTCCGCGCCGCAGCCTGCTCAGCCGCCATCAGCATCGGTGTCGGATGGGCCTTGGCATGGAACGACAGCCTGCCAAGGAACAACGCCGCGACGTCGTCCTCGCCGATACCGAGCCGGTCGCGCAGTCCAGCCCGCAATCCGGCGCTGGCCTGGTTTGGCGCGTGGAAGTCGCAATCAACGCCGAGCGGGATCACCGGAAGCCGGACCGGGCTGCGCATCCGGGCGCCGGACCGTCGCTCCAGATAATCCGCATGCTGGTCGATCAGCCGCTCAACCACCGAGCGTACCGAGGTGGAGGTACAGATCAGCGCGTCCCACGGCTGAGTCGGCGCGATCAGATAGCGCCCCAGAGCATTGATCACCCGATCAGAGGCCACCGTATGGGTGATGCCGCACAGGCTGAAATCGCGCTCACTGGAGAGCCGGCGGTTCCACGCCTCCTCCTCGAAGCCCGGCCCGGGCATGAAAACCGTTCCGACACCGCGTAACGTGCGGGCATCAAGCGGGCGCGCCCAAACCGCCTCGCGCTTTTCCCGGTCCAAAGCCCCGGTCAACTGGCGGAAATCCTCGTAGTGCTCTTGCGAGGCGGTCATCGCGACCAGGCGGTCAACGCCGGAATGGTCGATAAACCCCTTCAAAAACCCCGCGCCGGCGGAATGGCGACCCTTCACCTGCGCCCGATCGGCCTTATAGCCGTCGGGGTGATAGTGGATCGCGCAATTAGGCCTCGGCGAAGTCGGGAGAGCGGGCATGTCGACGGTGCAACCAATCGCGAAAAGAGGGCTTGGCTTTATCCGAGATACCAGCCGAT
>JAQBUJ010000048.1 GCA_027623845.1 Pseudomonadota bacterium | reverse complement strand
CAGCATCAAATGGCGGTGGGGGTGGGATTCGAACCCACGGTACGCTCACGCGCACAACGGTTTTCGAGACCGCCCCGTTCGACCACTCCGGCACCCCACCGCGGGCGGTAACGGAGGCGGGTTTTACAGGCTCGTACCGGCCACGCCAACCTCTTTCTTACCTGTTCTCGGTGGTTGATGAGGTTTAGGCTCCCGGCGCCCGGTTTCTTAGGCATTATCGGTTGACACGAACGGCGCCGTCGCTATAGTCCGCCGCTCCGACGCGGGCCGCTTTTGGCTGGCGCGTCTCCTCATTGTCTCGGGATGTCCGATGTACGCAGTCCTGAAAACTGGCGGCAAGCAATATAAGGTCGCTCAGAACGATATCATAATCGTTGAGAAGCTTGTGGCTGAGGCCGGAAGCACAATTGATCTCGACGAGGTGCTGATGATTGGTGATGGCGAAACCGCCAGCGTTGGAACCCCGAACCTCGACGGCGCCAAGGTGACCGCCGAGGTGCTGGAGCAAAAGCGCGGCAAGAAAGTCATCATCTTCAAGAAGAAGCGCCGGCAGAACTATCGCCGCACCCGAGGGCATCGTCAGGAACTGACGGTGCTGCGGATCACTGATATTCTTGCCGACGGCAAAAAGAAAGCAAGCCGCGCCAAGGCGAAAGCCGAGGAAGCGCCGGTTGAGGCAGTCGCCGCCGAGGCGACGCCCGACGTCACCGAGAACAAGGAGTAACATGTCATGGCGCATAAGAAGGCAGGTGGCAGTTCACGCAACGGTCGCGATTCAGCGGGACGCCGGCTTGGCGTGAAGAAGTTCGGCGGCGAGGCGGTAATCCCCGGCAACATCATCGTTCGCCAGCGCGGCACCAAGTTTCACCCCGGCCTCAATGTCGGCATGGGCAAGGACCACACGATTTTCTCCAAGGTCGAAGGTAAGGTCGCCTTCAAGCACAAGACCGGTGGTCGCACCTACATCACCGTCGAGCCTGCGGCGGCGCCGGCTGAGTAGCGCCGCCTCCAAAACAGGAAGCGGCTTGATGAAGGGAATAGCTCAGCTGTTCCCTTTTTTCATGGTTCGCAGCCAACCCGGCGAAACAGTTAGCCCAACCCCGCAATCCAGCTCCCCGGATTCCCGCGGGAACCTGAAACCAAGTCTTTGAAAGAGGGCGGCAGCGATGAAGTTCCTCGATCAAGCCAAGGTTCATATCAAGAGCGGCGACGGCGGCGGTGGTGCGGCCAGTTTCCGCCGCGAGGCCTATATCGAGTTTGGCGGCCCCGACGGCGGTGACGGCGGACGGGGCGGCGATGTGATCGCGATCTGCGTCGACGGCCTGAACACGCTGATCGATTACCGCTATCAACAACATTTCAAGGCTCCCGTCGGTCGCTCCGGCGGGGGGCGGCAGAAAACCGGCGCCTCCGGTGAGCCGATTGTCTTGCGGCTGCCGGTCGGAACACAAATTCTCGAGGACGACCAGGAAACCCTGATCGCCGATCTGACGGCAATCGGCCAACGGGTCGTGCTTGCCCGTGGCGGCGATGGCGGTTTCGGCAACGCCCGTTACAAGACGTCGACCAACCGCGCCCCCCGCAAGAACCTGCCCGGCTGGCCCGGTGTCGAAAAACCAATCTGGCTCCGGCTGAAGCTGATCGCCGACGCCGGCCTGGTGGGTTTGCCGAATGCCGGCAAATCGACCCTACTGTCGACCGTCACCCGGGCGAGGCCGAAGATTGCGGATTATCCTTTCACCACCCTGCATCCGGGCCTTGGCGTGGTTGGGTTCGCCGACCAGGAATTCGTCCTTGCCGACATTCCGGGATTGATCGAGGGGGCGCATGAAGGCGCCGGTCTCGGCGATCGTTTCCTCGGCCATGTCGAGCGGTGCGGCGTTCTTTTGCATCTGGTCGACGGCACCCAGGATGATCCGGTAGCGGCCTATCGCACCGTGCGCGGCGAGCTTGAGGCCTATGGCGGTGGTCTGGCCGAAAAGCCCGAAATCGTCGCGGTGACCAAGTCCGACGCCTTGGACGCGGAGACCGCCAGCATCGTTCTCAGTCTTCTGCAAGAAGCGACGGACGGCCCGCTTCATGTGATTTCCGCGGTCGCGCGCGACGGCCTGGATCCTTTGCTTACTGCGCTGCTGGATCAGGTGCACGCTTCCAGAGCCGATCGAGAGCAAGTCGATCAGGTGGAGTCCGGGGGGGTCGCGGCATGGTCGCCGCATTAAGCGCGATACCCGCCGTTTCGCCGCTGAAGGATGCAAAGCGGATCGTCGTGAAGATCGGCTCGGCGCTGTTGGTTCACCAGGAAAGCGGCCGGATCAGGCGTGAATGGCTGGCGGCGCTTGGTGACGACGTCGCCGATCTCAGGCGGCGCGGCAAGGAGGTGTTGATTGTCTCCTCCGGCGCCATCGCCGTCGGTCGCCGCCATCTCGGTCTTGTCGGCCCAGAGCTTAAGCTCGAAGAAAAGCAGGCCGCCGCCGCGACCGGGCAAATCCGCCTGGCCCATGCCTATGAAGAGGCCTTGGCCCGCCACGACATCACGGTCGCGCAGATTTTGCTTTCGCCCGAGGATACCGAGCAACGGCGGCGGCATTTGAATGCGCGCGCCACCATGGCGACCTTGCTGTCGCTCGGCGCGGTGCCGGTGATCAACGAGAACGATACGGTGGCGACCGCCGAGATCCGTTTTGGCGACAATGACCGGCTCGGCGCTCGGGTCGCGCAAATGATCAGCGCCGACACGCTGCTGCTGCTCTCGGATGTTGATGGGCTGTACGAATCCGACCCCCGGCGCAATCCAAACGCCAAGCATATCCCGATGGTCGAGCGGATGACGCCCGAGATCGAGGCGATGGCCGGCGCCGCCGGCACCGGCTATGCCTCGGGCGGCATGGTCACCAAACTGGCGGCGGCGCGCATCGCCACCACCGCCGGCTGCCGCATGGCGATCGTCGCCGGCATTCCGACGCATCCGCTGGCGGCGATGGAGGCGGGGGCGCGTTGCACCTGGTTCCAGGCCTCGGACACACCGCGCGGGGCTCGCAAGAATTGGATCGCCAGCGCGATCAACCCGGCTGGCACCGTCCATCTCGACGCCGGCGCCGAGCGTGCGCTCACCCAAGGCCGCAGCCTGCTGCCGGCCGGCGTAACCCGGGTGACCGGGCGCTTCAAGCGGGGGGACTTGGTCACTGTACATGGCGCCAACGGCCAGGAGATCGCCAGAGGCCTGGCGGCCTATGGATCCGAGGACGCGGCGCTTATTCAGGGCCATAAATCCCGTGAAATAGAGGCGATCCTCGGCTACCGTGGGCGCGATGAGTTGATCCACCGCGACGATTTGGTCCTGACCGGCTAGACACGATCGCTGTCGTCGGGATCGCATTCACAAGTCAAGCTGAGCCACGGCGCGGCTTGTCATTCATTGGTTCGGCTCTAAGAGGAGTGGGAAATGTCGATCGCGCAAGCCACCCCAATCGACGATAGCGCCACCGCCACGGATCAAGCTGACCTCGAAGGGGTTATGCAGGATCTTGGCCGGCAAGCGCGCGCGGCGTCGCGGGCGCTGACCCAGGCGACGACGGCGCAAAAGGACACGGCATTGCGGGCGGCGGCGGTAGCGATCCGGACCAACGTACCGGCCATCCTGGAGGCCAATGCGCGCGATATCGCCTTTGGCGAGGACAAAGGGCTGCGCGCCTCGATGATCGATCGATTGGCGCTTGATGCGGAACGCCTGGAAGGCGTCGCGGCAGGATTGGAAGCGATTGCTGAATTGCCGGACCCGGTAGGCATGGTCATGGATTGCTGGACCCGCCCGAACGGTCTTGAGATCAGCCGCGTGCGGGTGCCGCTTGGCGTGATCGGCATTATCTATGAAGCCCGGCCCAATGTGACCGCCGATGCCGGGGCAATTTGCCTGAAGGCGGGCAGTGCGGCGATCTTGCGCGGCGGCTCGGAATCGATTCATTCTTCCGCCGCGATCGTCGATTGTCTGCATCTGGGGCTGAAAACCGCCGGGTTGCCGGAAAGCTGCGTGCAACTGGTCCCGACCCGCGACCGCGCCGCCGTCGGCCATCTGCTGACCATGGCGGACTATATCGATATCATTGTACCGCGCGGCGGCAAATCGCTGATCGAACGGGTGCAGAAGGAAAGCCGGATCCCGGTAATCGCGCATCTGGAAGGCCTGTGTCACGTCTATGTCGACGCCGCCGCTGATCCTGACATGGCCCGCGCGGTGGTGGTCAACGCCAAGATGCGGCGGACCAGCGTTTGCGGCGCGGCGGAAACACTGCTGGTCGATCATGCGGCCGCCAAACGGTTGCTGCCGGCGATCGCCGAAGCGTTGATCGGGGCCGGCTGCGTCCTGCGCGGCGATGCTGGCGCGCGCGCCTTGGTGCCGGGTATGGAGATCGCCGGGGATGAGGATTGGACCACCGAATATCTTGACGCAATCCTGGCGGTGAAACTGGTCGACGGGGTCGGCGGGGCGATCGATCACATCAGCACCTATGGGTCGGGTCATACCGACAGCATCGTGACCGGCGACCCGGCCAGCGCCGAGCGTTTCCTTGGCGAGGTCGATAGCGCGATCGTGCTGCACAACGCCTCGACCCAATATGCTGACGGGGCTGAGTTTGGCATGGGCGCCGAGATTGGTATTTCCACTGGCCGACTGCACGCGCGCGGCCCGGTTGGCACCGAGCAACTGACCACCTTTAAATATGTTGTCAGAGGCAGCGGGCAGACCCGACCATGAGAGCGTCCCGCCCGTGATGATCCCGCCCGTGATGATCCCGCCCGTGATGATCCCGCCCGTGACCGTGCAGCGACGATCCCGCCGTCACCTCTCGACGATTGGCTTCGGCGATTGCCGAGGGCAGCGCATTGGCCTGATGGGCGGATCGTTCAATCCGGCCCATGACGGACATCGGATGATTGCCGAGCTGGCGCTGAAGCGGTTGCGATTGCACCGGGTGTGGTGGCTGGTCTCGCCGCAAAATCCGTTGAAGTCGCCGGCGGACATGGCGCCGCTGGAGGACCGCCTCGCCCAAGCCGGACGGGTCGCCCGCAACCCGAGGATTGAGGTTACCGCCTTGGAGGCGGAACTCGGCACCACCTATACCGCCGACACGCTTCGGCTTTTGCGTAAACGTTTCCCGAGCACCCGTTTCGTTTGGATCATGGGAGCGGACAATTTGCTGCAGATGGCGTCCTGGCGCGCCTGGCCGAGCATTCTTCGCAGCGTCGGCGTTGCCGTTTTCGACCGACCCTCCTATGCTTTGAAGGCGCTGTCCGGCCAAACGGCGCGGCGGTTCGCTCGGTTTCGCGTCCCGGAACGACAAGGGCGGGTGCTGACACGGCGGCGACCACCGGTCTGGGTGTTTCACCACACCCTGTTAAACCCGGTATCGGCAACCCATATTCGAACACGAGCGAGGACTGCTTCTTGATGGCCCAAACTGCAACCCGCCGGGCTGGGCCCGGCGCCGAGAAACACGGGGAGACTGCTATTAAGACCAAGACCAAGTCCCTACCCCGGGACGACCTTCTCGATCTGGTGAACGGATCACTGGACGACGACAAGGCAGAGGATATCGTGGCCATTGATATGGCCGGTAAGTCCACCATCAGCGATTACATGGTCATCGCCAGCGGTAGCTCGAGTAGGCATGTCGCCGCGATGGCTGAACATATGATCGGTAAGCTAAAGCAAACGGGCGTCAAGCGGATCAGCGTCGAGGGCATGACCACCGGCGACTGGGTGCTGATCGACGCCGGCGATATCATCGTCCATCTGTTCCGTCCGGAAGTGCGCGAATTCTACGGTCTGGAAAAGATGTGGGGCGTTGATGTTGGCGCACCGACAGTACCGGTCGGCGCCGACGCACCACAAGCCGCCAACGCCTGAGGCTATATCGGCTGCCGGGAGAGACCATGCGCGTGACCATCGCGGCGGTTGGTCGTGACCGCAAAAGCCTGTTTCGCGATCTATATGACACTTACGCCCAACGCCTGCGCTGGCCGATCAGCTTGCGGGAGGTCGAGGCGCGGAGCAACCGTGGCGGGGAAGTCCAGCGCCGCGAAGAGGGCGAGCGCTTGCTGGCGGCGGTGCCGCAAGGCGCCCTGGTCGTCGCCTTGGACGAGAGCGGCAAAACCCTGACCAGTCGCGGCTTGGCCGACTGGATCTCGCGCGGCATGGACGAGGGCATGGGGGATCTTGCCCTGGTGATCGGCGGGGCCGACGGTTTGGATGGCGACGTCCTGGCCCGCGCCGAATTAACCCTTTCGTTGGGCCGGCTGACCTGGCCGCACCTGCTGGTGCGCGGCCTGGTGGTCGAACAACTCTATCGCGCGCAGCAGATTATCGCCGGCCATCCCTATCATCGGGACTGATTGTCTCCCGACCGGTCAATCCGCTATAAGCATCTCCATGAAACCTGTCATGCTTTGCATTATGGACGGCTGGGGCGACCGCGCCGAGACCGACCACAACGCCGTCGCCCAGGCCCGCACGCCGGTATTTGATCGGCTACGCCGTGAATCGCCGTCGACGTTGATGAGCGCGTCAGGCGGCGATGTCGGCCTTCCCGATGGCCAGATGGGCAATTCCGAGGTCGGCCACATGAACCTCGGCGCTGGTCGTGTGGTCCTGCAAGATTTACCGCGAATCAACGCCGCCATCAGCGATGGAACCCTGGCGGCGAACCTGGAACTGCGCGCGTTCATCGACCGGATCAAGGCCGCGGGGGGACGTTGCCATCTGATTGGACTACTATCGCCGGGCGGCGTTCATAGCCACCAAGATCACATCGGGGCGCTCGCCGAGATCCTGGCTGAGGCTGGTATCGAAGTTTTTCTGCATGCGATTTTAGACGGCCGGGACACGCCGCCTAAAAGCGCTCTGGATTGTGTCGCCAACTTCCATGCAGCGGATCGTCCCGGGGTCCGCACCGCGACGGTCATCGGTCGATTTTTCGCCATGGACCGGGACAATCGCTGGGAGCGGGTCAATTCCGCCTATCGCGCCTTCGCCCTTGGTGAGGGGCATCGGGTTGACGCCGCCGTCGACGCGGTGACCGCCGCCTATGCCCGCGACGAGACCGACGAATTCGTCGAGCCGAGCATCATCGCCGACTATGATGGCATGCGAGATGGCGACGGCCTGCTGTTCGCCAATTTCCGGTCTGACCGGGCGCGGGAGATACTCGCGACCTTGGTCGACCCCCAGTTTGACGCCTTTGACCGCCCGCGGGTCCCGGCGTTTTCCGCCGTCGCTGGAATGGTCGAGTATTCGGCGGATTTGAACAGCTATATGACCGCTCTGTTTCCTTCGGTCGATCTGGGCGAGACTCTGGGAGAGGTGGTGGCGAATGCCGGCCTGCGGCAATTGCGGATCGCCGAGACTGAAAAGTATCCCCATGTCACCTTCTTCCTCAATGGCGGGCGGGAAACCGAATTTCCCGGCGAGGAGCGGATCCTGATTCCCTCGCCCAAGGTGAAGACCTACGATTTGCAGCCGGAGATGTCGGCCGATGAGGTTACCGACCGCCTGATCGAGGCCATCCTTGGCCAGCGGTTCGATCTGATCGTCGCCAACTTCGCCAATACCGACATGGTCGGACATACCGGCGATCTGGCGGCGGCGATCGTTGCCGTCGAAACCGTCGACCGGTGTATTGGCCGGGTCGCCGAGGCGTTGGAGGCCGTGGGCGGCACGATGTTGCTGACCGCCGATCACGGCAATTGTGAGACCATGCTCGACCAAGACACCGGCAACCCGCATACCGCCCATACGACCAATCTGGTGCCGACGGTTCTGGTCAACGCGCCGGCCACGGTGTCCGGTCTGGCCTCAGGCCGTCTTGCCGACGTGGCGCCAACACTGCTGAAACTGATGGGGCTTGCCGTTCCCGATGCAATGGCCGGACGCTCACTTCTGATCGGGGCGGGAGTGGACGCCAAGACCGATGCTCGCGCCACCGGATAGCCGCACGGCGGCACAGAGCCGGCCTAGGCCGCTCGGAAGTCTTTTGAACGCTGGGTTTGTGGCGGCGGCGGTGGTGACTGTGGGATTGGTGATCGCAGCGTTCGTGACCGGGGGGCCTTGCGGGTCCGCCCTGGCGCAGGCTCAACCATCGCCAACCGCTCGGCAAACCGCTGTATTGGCCAAGGAAGTCCGGCAGCAACTGAAAGATATCCGCGCTCAGCTCATCGAAACCGCGCGGCGGACCCAAGCCCAGGAAACCGTGGTCAATCAAGCGGAACGGCAGCTGGCGGCGCTGGAAGCTCATCATACGGTTCGGGCGCGCGAGCTTGGCGGCTTACGGGCCGAACTTTCCGGGCTGATCGGCGCGTTGCAACGCCTGGCCCGCCGACCGCCGGAAGCGATCCTGACGTCGCCGCGCCCGCCCCTGGCATCGGCGCGGGCAATGATGCTTATTCAGTATCTGGTGCCGGTGATTAAGGGTCAAACCGACCAAATCGACGTCGAATTGACGAAAATCGAAACCCTGAATCATCAAATTCGCACCGAACAAGCGCGGTTCCAAGCCGCCAGCGCGGCGTTGGAAACCCGGCGGGACCAGCTCGACACTCTGATCGAGCGCAAGAATACTCTTTGGCTGGAGGTCAATGGCGGGACCCGTCCATCGGCGGTTCAACGCGAGGAGCTGGTCGACTCAGTTGCGTCATTGGCGGCGCTTTTTGCCGCGTTGCGCGAACAGGGTGACGCGCGCTCGGATGCATCGGAGCGACTGTCGTCTTTGATTAAGAGCGCACCCCGTATTCAACCCAACCCCAGCATAAGCGCGGCGCAGACCGCCACCAACGCCCTGCCGGCGGTGGCTCCGGCGCGGCCGTCCGATCAAACCAGCGTTGCGTTGGCGCCTAGGCAATCTCCCGCGCCGGCGCAGATCGTTCCGCCCTCGGGATCGATCCACGCCCGTAAGGGGCGGTTAACCTTTCCGGTTATTGGCCGTCTGGCCGGGCGATTTGGCGAGACCGATGCGCTTGGTCTGACCGCCAAGGGAATCACCCTTTACACCCGCCCCAACGCCCCGGTCCTGGCCTCGCATGACGGCAAAGTGATTTATGCGGGGCCGTTTCGCGGGTACGGGCGTATAATAATCATTGAACACGGCTTCGGATTTCTTACTCTCTTGGCGGGGCTGGGCCGGATTGACGTTCAACCGGGTCAGGGCGTGTTGGCGGGAGAGCCGGTCGGCACGATGAACGGCGCTAAGATCAACGGTCGGGAAAGCGCCCGGCGCTTGTATATCGAATTGAGACAAGATGGAGCGCCAGTGGATCCGCTGGCTTGGTTATCCACCCAAAGGAATACGGCAATCCAATGACCTCAAACTTCGCGACCACCGGACGGCACATCGACAAAATGCGCGGCGTGCTGTTCTTGGCTCTGATCGTGGCTGGATTAGCGATCGTCGCTCCCGCCGCCCAGGCCCAAAAAAGCGTCAGCTCGGCCGATACTTATCGCCAATTGAATCTGTTCGGGGACGTCTTCGAACGGGTTCGCGCCGAATATGTCGAGGAAGTCGGCGACGAAGAGCTGATCCAAGCGGCGATCAACGGCATGCTGACGTCATTGGATCCGCATTCGAACTTTCTCAATGGCAAGAGCTACCGCGATATGCGGGTGCAGACCAAGGGCGAGTTCGGTGGCCTGGGGATCGAGGTCTCGATGGAGAACGGCGTGATCAAGGTGGTGTCGCCGATCGACGATACCCCCGCCGCCCGCGCCGGCATGGAGCCTGGCGACCTGATCACCCATCTGGACGGTGAGGCAATTCTTGGCCTGAGTTTGGGCCAGGCCGTGGAGCGGATGCGCGGGCCGATCGATTCCAAAATCGTTCTGACCGTCCGCCGCGAAGGGGGCGAGCCTTTCGACGTACCGATCCAACGGGCGATCATCAAGATCCGCTCGGTTCGTTATGAATCGATTGGTGTCGTCGGTTATGTCCGTATCACCACCTTCAACGAGCAAACCAATTCCGGGCTGCAGCGCGGCGTGGCGGCGCTTTCCAGCGAGTTGGGGGACAAGTTGGCCGGGTTCGTGATCGACCTCAGAAATAACCCCGGAGGCTTGCTGGACCAGGCAATTTTGGTCAGCGACGCCTTTTTGGACAAGGGTGAAATTGTTTCCACCCGAGGGCGCGACCCGAACGACGCCGCGCGCGTGCACGCGACGCCGGGTGACCTCGCCGCCGGAAAACCCTTGGTCGTTTTGATCAACAGCGGTTCCGCCTCGGCCTCGGAAATCGTCGCCGGCGCGTTGCAGGACCATCGCCGGGCGATCATCCTGGGCACGCAATCCTTTGGCAAAGGGTCGGTCCAGACGATCGTTCCGTTGCCCGGAAATGTTGCGATGCGACTGACCACCGCGCGCTATTACACGCCGTCGGGTCGGTCGATTCAGAAAACCGGAATCTCTCCGGATATCATCGTGCCGACGGCGCGGATCGAGAAGCTCGGCGGGAAGAAGCGCCGCCGTGAGACTGATTTGCGAAATGCGCTGGAAAACGGTGAATCGGCCGAATCCAAACAACCTTCGGAGCCAAAGCCCGCTGGACGACCGACCGCTAAGCAACGCGCCGAGGAAGACTATCAGCTCGCCCGCGCCGTCGATCTCCTGCGGGGCCTGAGCCTCCTTCAAACACGCATGGTGAATTGAAAATACCATTCCCGATACCGTCGCTCTCCGGGCTTCTCGGTCGATTTCGCAAACGCGGCGCCGAGGAACCGGAAGACCAGGACGCGCTCGAAGAAACCGAGGAGAGTGTCGACGCGGCACCCGTCGCCAATGAAGACGGTGGGGAGCCGCCCGATGAGGACGCGCTCGCGCCCGCAGGCAAGCCGAAACGCAATTGGGGCCGCATCGCCGCGCTAGTGGGCGCGGGCCTAGGAGCGTTCGTCATTCTCGGTGGTATCGGGACGGTCGCCGGTTGGCTGATCGTCAATGCCGAGCACGCCACCGAGGCGCGCGCCAATTTGCGACCCACGTTGACGGTCGACGTCCTTGCCGAAGGCGAAGCCACTCCGGAGAATTCCAGCCGTACGACAATGGAAGAAACCGCCCCTGGTGATGACGCCACCGCTGACAAGTCCGGCCACGGCGCGGAACCGGAAGCGCCGGTCGACCATTTGGCGGGTGTGGTCAATCCCAACCTTGTCGAGGTAACCGACGACGGATCGCTGCCAAAAATACCCATCGATGGTCGTCAGCCCTGGATTGAATACTCTCGTCCCTTCGAGAAAGCCGACCGCCGGCCCCGAATTGCGATTATCGTCGCCAGTCTCGGCCTGTCCCCAAGGGCCACCGAAGCGGCTCTGCAGGCCCTACCGCCAGAGGTAACCCTATCGTTTTCA
>JAQBUJ010000047.1 GCA_027623845.1 Pseudomonadota bacterium | reverse complement strand
CACCTCCCCGGGTCTCCATGGCCCAGAGCAGGATGGCGATGGCGTCGGCCTCGTTGTCGTCGGTCGGGTTGAAGCCGCGCGCCCGGATCGCCTCGATGACGGCGGCCTTGTTGGCGTTGCCCTTGCCGGTGACGTGCCGCTTGATGGTGCCGACGGGCACGCCCTGGTAGGGGATCGAGCGTTGCTCGCACCAGGCGGTGAGGGTCGCCAGTAACCCGCCATAAACGTGCGCCGCGTCGGTGCCGGCGTGCCGTCTGACTTCCTCAAAATAGATCGAGGTGAATTCGCCGGCGTCGATAGCCAGCTGATCGAGCCACGACCGGAATCGCAGGAAGCGGATGCCGCCGCCGTCGTAGCGGCTCGGGCGGAAGGACATCGTGCCGCTGTGAATGGCGCTGTCGGTCAGGCTTGCCCAGCCTGTGGTGGTGCCGAGATCGAGAGCGAGAATACTACGCCGTGTCTGTGCGGTGGATGTAGACATGTTGACCTCCTCGAGGTTCGAGCGGTCGGGGCGAGGACGGCATCCGGGCAAGGATGGCGGCGACGCCCGAACCAAGAGGGGTTCGGTTCGGTGAATTCTGATAGGCAGATATTGGTCTGGCTAATCTTTCAAATACTTCAAGATCTTTCAAGGGCGGGTGAAGCAGGTTAAGCCATTGACAGGTTAGGGTATAATTTAAATCTTTCAAATCTTTCAATCTTTCAACGGGAGTATGTTGTCTACCACGATCTAAGGGTATGGAGGGGTGCCTGCGTGAAAGATTGAAAGATTGAAAGATTCGATATTCCTTATACAGATCAACAAGTTGATCAAAATCACCAATCTTGAAAGATCTCCTCGTCTTGAAAGATCTCATGGAATATCCCCCTCGGTGACCACCAGCACCGCGGTTGGGCGTGTTGCCGAAGCCCGCATGCGGCTCTCGATGAGCTTGGCCTCAACTAATGAGGCAACGATTTCATCGCGGCTGCGGCGGTCCAAAAACTGCGTGCGTCGCGTCAATTCGCTCTTGGTAATACCGGCCTGTCCTTCGGCGCGGATGATCTCCATCACACGCTTGTGGTTTCGCTCGGTTTCGTTGTCGGCGACGTTGCGTTCGACCTCGATCATGGTGCGCTCGGCGAAGTGCCGCACGAAGGCGATGGCCCATTTGGCGTCCTCAAGGCGGATGACCGGAGATACGGGATCGAAAGCGACGGCGCGCACCAGGGCGATCTTGGCGGCATTCTCGGCGACCCGCGCCAGGATCGCGGTGAACGGCGTGCCGCGGGCCTCGCGCAATTGCCCGGTGATCTCGTGGGCGAGCGCCGTGAAGGCCGCGCGCGCGTGCTCATCGGCGCGAACGACCATGGGTACAAGGGCGGTCTCCGGTCCGGGTGTCCGACCCGCGAGGTTGCCGGCGGGCGCGTGCCCGCCGCCATCGGCGATGAGGCGGAGTCCCTCCAGCAGATCCGGCGGCGACTGACGGATGCCGGCGCTCAGGTTCTCCTCCGGATAATCGTCCTCGGTCTCGACGATAATGAAGCGGGCGAGCGAACCGTCGACCACGTTGGCGGATTGCAGCGCGTTCCAGAAATGCACCGGCGTCGTTGTGCCGTAGACGCACAGACAGGGCTGATTGACGTCCCGGCGTTCGTTTTTGCCATCTCGGTTGGCGTATTCGGCTCCAAGGAAGATGCCGCCGGCGGCGGTGAAGAGTTCGGTCATGTTGTCGAGGATCTCGGTGATATGCCGGGGGCTGCGCTTACGATCGGCGGCGGCCGAGAGCAGCATGCCGAACTCGTCGAGCTGGAACAGGATCGCCGGCTGGCGATGGATGGCGGTCAGCAGGCCGGCGCCGGAGGCGATCTTGTTACCGCCGAGAAAGCGGGCGAGCCCGGCCTCGACGAACAGCTCGTTGACGGTCTCGCGGCCATGGTTCTTGCCGGATCCGCTGTCGGCGACGCCGACGATGTAGAGATTGCTTCGCAGGTTGGACTCGGTGCGGTACTTGCGCCCCATCAGGGCGCCGATGGCGCAGAGGCTGGCGGCAAGCGCCAGGAGCGGTTGTGGTCGGCGCGCGGTTGCCAGCATGTAATGGGTCATGGCGCCCAGCAGGCCGCCGGGAATGGCGAGGTCGAAGCGCGAAGATGGCTTTGCCGGCGCCGGCCCGGCGGAGGCCCGCATGCCGGCAAGCAGCCCGGCGGCGGGATGGACCTTGTCTTTGGGCGTTGCGCCGTCCAGCACCAGGGCGGCATCGGGCTTCCAGCCGCGTTGCATGGCGTGGTGGTAGAGGGTGCCGGCGCCGATGCTGGTGGGTTTGAAGCCGGCGAAGGTCCTGGTGGTAACGCTCGCGTCGTTCTTGACGGATTGCGCCGACCAGGCGGCGAACAGATCGGCGCCCGGCTCCCCGATGGCGCCCTTGAGCGCCATGCCGACGCGCACCCAGCTGTCATAGTCGAGATCGGCATTGGGGATCCAGGCGAGTGCGGCCGCGACGGCCTCGGGCGTTCCCCGCTGGCCGAGACCCGCGCCGGCAACGCCGGCCGGCAAAGCTAGCTGTACCGGCATCGACGTCGCCGGCAGCAATGCCACGGCCTCGTCGAGGAAAGCGCGGACCGCGCTCTCGGTTATCGCCGGCAAGGCGCCGATATCGATGTCGGCGAGCCCTTCCTCGGGCCAATCATAGGGGCGGCCGGTGCCGGGGTGTACCGCGTAGGCGACGAATTGCTGACCGAGGCAGAGAACTTCCAGCGGATGCCGCTTGATACCCTTGAAAGGCGCCTCGGTACGGTAGACCAGGAGGCGCTTCGGGGCTTGGCCGATGCGCAGCCCCGGCGTGTCGCCAAGCCGCTCGCGGGCCAATCGCTCGACGCGATGCGCCAGCTCCCCATCGTCGACGACATCGATGTCGATGGCCGCGACCACGCCGCCGACGATGCCGACGCCAACGTCGGGCCAGCGGCTCCACTCGGCCAGTTCGAGCTCGGTGGTGGCGCGCGCGGCGTGCCGGGTCCAGTCCGGATAGTCCCGCCATTGCTTGTTGCGGTATTGCCCCGGCTTCTTGGTCCCGGGCTGGATCGGGATGATCGGATAGCCATTCGCCACCAGGCGCTGACCGAACCGGTGCATGAAGCTGGGCGCGGTCAAAACGGCACCTGCTCGGTCATGCCGTCGAGACGATCGCGATCCCGCTCGGCGAGCGTGCGAAGGTGGTCGCAGTAACCGGTGACGACCACCTCGACGAAGGTCCGCCACTCCTCGATGTCGAGCAAGGCGAGGTCGGTTTTACCAAGACAGTCGAGATACTCGCCGGCCATGGCGCCGCCATGCGCCAGCGCGGCCCGTTCGTTCGGGGTCGGATCGATCATGTCATGCCTCCGGTGGCACCGAACGGGGCCGACGATGGGTTGGACCCGGTGGTCGCGGGGTAGGGCGCCATCCGGTAGGCGGTGATCTCGGTGAAGCGACCACGCGGCCGCACGTGGATCTGTGAAGGCCGGGCGAGCGCCTCGCTCATGGCCAGCGCCGTGGCAATCGTGGTGGGCACCGGCGCCGGGCTCCGTTTCCGCCACCAGGCGCGGGCCTTATCGCGCGCGTAGCCGGTGTGCTCGAAACAGATCCACTCGCTGTGGCGCGTGATCCCGCAACGATAATCGACCCGAAGCGACGGCGGCTTACCCGGCTTCTCGTGCCGGCCATAGGTGATCGTGGATACCGCCAGCCATCGTGGCTTGGCGGTGGAGAGAACTTCCAGCGTGCTGGCGGTGGCGGCGACCGTCACCTTGGGCGGCGGGAACAGGTGACCGCAATCCGGGCATTGGCGGATCGCGGTCGCCAGGATGCTGTCGCAATCCGGGCAGACCTTGGTGGGGGCCACGCCCTCGCCGGCATTGGGCGCGCGGGCTGTGACCGCGTCGATCGGGCCGTGGCGGGCGACGTTGCCGGCGAAGTCGAGGACCAGGCAGTTGTCCTTGCCCGGAGCAAGCCGGGTGCCACGGCCGGCCATCTGCACGTAGAGGCCGGCGGACTTGGTGGGACGCAGCATGGCGATCAGATCCACCGCTGGGGCGTTGAAGCCGGTGGTCAGCACGCCCATCGAGGCGAGCGCCGTGATCTCGCCGCGCTTGAAGGCGGCGATGATGCGATCGCGCTCGGCCGTGGGCGTGTGGCCGAAGATGGTCGCGCACGAAGCCCCGCGCGCGCGGATCTCCGTCGCGACATGGTCGGCGTGCTCGACGCCGGCGCAGAAGACCAGCCAGGACTTGCGGTCCTGGCCGTAAGCGACGACCTCGTCGATCGCTGCCCTGGTGATTGGCTCGCGGTCCACGGCGGCCTGCAGCTGGCCGGCGGCGAACTCGCCGCCACGGCTGCCGACGCCGCCAACATCGAGCGCCACATCGGTTGCCTTGCTGACCAGCGGGCAAAGATAGCCCTGGTCGATCAGATCACGGATCGAGACCTCGTAGGCGATGTCGGTGAACATCCGCCCATCACCCTGGTGCAGCATGCCGCTGTCCAGCCGGTAGGGCGTGGCCGTGAAGCCGATGATCTTGAGCCGGGGATTGACGCGGGTGAGCGCGTCGATAAACCGCCGGTACATGGTGTCGGAGGCGCGCGGTATCAGATGCGCCTCGTCGATCAGCACCAGGTCGCAATGCTGGATCTCATGCGCGCGGCGGTGGATCGACTGGATGCCGGCGAACAGCACCGGAGCGTCGATCTCGCGCCGACCAAGGCCGGCCGAGTAGATTCCAGCGGGTGCCTCGGGCCACAAGCCGATCATCTCGGCGTGGTTTTGCGCGATCAACTCACGCACATGGGTGATGACCAGGATGCGCTGGTCGGGCCATTGCCGCAGCACGCCCTGGATGAAGGCCGACAGCACGATTGATTTGCCGCCGGCGGTCGGAATCACCACCAGGGGGTGGCCTGAATGGTTCTCGAAATAGTCGTAGATCGCGGTGACGGCGGCTTGTTGATAGGGGCGCGGGCTCAACATGACGGAGCCTCCCGGGCATCATTGACCCAGCGGGCGCCGTCGGCCATGCGATAGATCACATGATCGTCGCCGGCGTCGATAACCTCACCGGGCACGAGGTCGGGGATGAAGAGGTGCTTCGGGCAGGCTTGGCGTTGAGCGGCGGGATCAAGCGCACGGTCAAGGCGCGCGCAATGCCAACCACCCTTGATCGGCGTCGCATGCAGGCAGGACCGGCAGGTGGTCTCGGCGGCGGCGCCGTCGTGGCAGACGGGGTGGTGGTCGCAGAACCGGCATTCCCACCAGGAGGCGTCCTCGGAGAGGCGCGTCGGCGGTCGATCGGCATGGATCACGCGACCGGCCCGGGCCAGCAGACGCTCGCCCTCGAGGGGATCGGCGGGCAACCGTTCGATGTGGAGGTCGTCGGTGTCCTTGCACACGGCCACATACAACGCCCGGGTGATGCCGGTCAGATGCATGTAAACCTGCATTTGCGCCTGATGCTGGGGTTTGGAGAGGGTTACCCCCTTGGCGGCGAGGTCGCGAAAGCTCTTGGCCGAGTGAGTTTTGAACTCCACAACGTGCCAGGTCTTCGGCGCTTCCAGCAGGCCGATGGCGACGGCGTCGAGGGAGCCGCCGAAATGCCCGTCGTGGGCTTCGACACGCCATTGCCGGCCGGTCTCGGGATCAAGGTCGAGGACGGTGGCGCCGGTCGAGCGCAGATCGCGGACCAGCCGGGCTTCCTCCAGCTGGCCGGTCTCGAACAGCCGCAGGATACGCCCTGGATGGCGGGTGATGGATACCCACCTGAAGTCGTACCAGAGCGCCCGCTCGCAGGGCTTGCCGATCAGGGACCCGCCGAGATGTTCGCGGAACCCGTCGCTCCGGGTGGCTTCATAGGCGGCGAACATCGCGGTCAGGGTCGGCGTGGGAGGTTCGGGTAGCGCGGCCATCACGGCGCCTCCCGATCCAGGCGGCGATGCGCCTCATCCATGACGCGGGCCCAACCGGCCTGGTCATGGCGCTCGCGGAGCACCGCGATCAGGCAGTCCTTCAGCGACTCCCGCCGGGATGGCAAGGCGGTGAAAACCTGGTCCAATTCCGCGCGTTCGCGCCGCAGATGGCGAAGCGCCGTCTTCGCGCGGTGGAACCAGCGCGGGTCGATTGGCGTTCCGCTGGCCTGTCGGGTCAAGTCGGCGGCGGCGATCTGTGCTCGGATGGCGGCGATGGCGTCGTCGATCCCGGCCAGACGCGCGGTCGTCTCCGCGCGCGTCGCGCGCAACTTGGGCTTGCCGGCCGCCGTCGCGGGCCGGATGATGGTGGTGTCCATGGGTGTCTCCAAGATATCCGGGGCAAGACACCGCCGCCGTTCAGTTTTGCCGACATGGCGGCGGCGGTGTCGCTGATGGTTGACCTCACGCCTGGCGCTTCCAGGGCGCCGACGCAAAGCGGGGGGCGGAGGCGCGGTTGTCGCCGGTGTCGCCGGCGGCCTCCCGCCGTCGCGCGGCAGGTAGCGCAGCTTGTTGCTCTCGCCATAGCCGTTCTTGGGTGGTTGAACCTGGACGTCGACCAGCAGCGGGATCAGATGCAGCTCTTCGCTGTCCTGGACCTGCATGCGGGCGGTGGCGTGGCAGATCGCCGAGAGCGTGCGTTGCGCGATCTCGACGGTTTGCGGGTTGGCGTTGACGAGGTTGAGCCGGTCGAACAGCTTGCGGCCCTGGTAGGGCCCGTCCAGCACATCCAGTTCAACCAATAGGTATTGTCCCATGCCGTCCTTGGTGACGCGCATGTCGCTACTGACGATCTGGGCCGGGTATTTACCGGGCGGCAGAACCTCGAGGGGCTTGTTGGGCTCGACGCTGGTGGCGTCGAAGGTGGTTCCGAGATTGGCCATGGGGGCCTCCTGTTTGGTGGGGTTATCGTGATGGCATGGCGGCGGCGAAGGTCTGCCAGTCGAGGGGCAGCATGTCCGGCAGGCCGTAGCGGTTCTTGGCCAGGAAGGCGGGGCGTTCGGCGGTGTAGAGCACCCGCTCGCCGCTCCCGAGCGCGCGGGTCACCTTCTTGTTGAAGCCGACGTCCGACTTGACCGTGCTGATGCGATAGTTGGCGAATAGCACGACGTCGGAATGCTCCTGCAGCAAGGCCGCCGCGCGGGCATGCAGCTTGATGACGTAGCGGTCGTAGGGTTCGTGCTCGGGACTGTCGAAGCGTTTAATGTCGGTGTGCGCGATCTGGATCACCGTCATGCCGCGCTCGTCGCGCAGCGCGTTCAACCCCTCGAGATACTGGCGCCACAGGTCGAGCGCGGCGATGTAGCCCTTGCCGTATCCCGGCTCCTCGATCGAGGCCCAGCCATTGTCCGTGCAGGCGCGCTGCCAGACCAGGGGCTCAAGCCAGTCGACGCTGTCGATGACCACGGTTTTGAACTCGTTGGGCTCGCTGTAGAGCGCGGCCAGCGCCTCCATCACCGCCTCGAAGCTCTTCGCCAGGGGAAAGCGCGGCGCGGTGATGGTGCCGAGACCATCCTCGGTCGGCACGACGACGGCGCCGGGCGCGCTGGTGGCGAAGGTCGTCTTGCCGACACCGGCGACACCGTAGGTCAGGATCCGGGGCGGCGAGTTGGCCGACGAGGATTGCAGCGAGGCGAGTGAAATAGCCATTACTGGTTCTCCGTGGTGCAAAGGTGGAATGAGGGTTTGCCAACGCGAACGGTGCGCGCCGGTTCGAACTCCGTGCGGATCGTCTCCGGCCAGGCGGTGTATTTGCGCTCGGGAACCTTGAAGGCGAGGTCGACGTACTCGCCCGGATCGTCGCCGGCGGCGCGGATCCGATCGACCAGATCGGCCAGCATCGCCTGATCCCAGTCGACCCGCTTCGGCAGATCGCCCGACACCGTGACATCGCCATCCTGGAAACGGACGGTTCCGGTGTCCTTGCCCTGTTCGGCACGAAGCCGGGCGGCATGGCCGGTGTATTTGATGATCAACGCGTCATCGATCCGCGCCTTGTCGGCCTTGGCGGTCTTCAACGCCGCTTCCACATCCCGCTGGAGATCCAGCAGGGTCTCGGCGGGAAGTTCTGCGATGTCGCCGGCGTCAAGCCGCGCCAGGTCGGCAAGGCTTGGTTGATTGGATGGATACGCCATCAGGCGGCCTCCTCGGAGAGTAGGGTTTGAAAGTGGATGGGGTGTGGGCCGACATGGGACCGGGCGATGGCCAGGTAGGCGGTGATGGCGCGCAGGCTCATATCGACACTTCACTCTGCTGAACTGCGTTTGCAGGAGACATCACGGAAACCGGCAGCGGCGTTGAAGCGTCTTCGTTTTGTCCGATTACGGCCTGATAGAGACGATCCAATCGGTCGGCTTCCGCCAGGCATTCCATGCCCTTGCTTCGTATGAAGCAGCGGGCCGCATCGAGGTGGGAGGGGTTGGCAATCAAATCCGCAACGGTTAATTCCATGTCGAGATTGGGTACAAAATAGGATGGGCGCTGGAGGCGTTTGACCAGTGGCATGAAGGACGGATCCACCTCTGCGAAATCCACCTGACAATCGTCTGGATGCGGTGCATGAAGCACACGCTTGACCTCCGAGATGCAGCCGGTGCGCAACATCTTTGTGGCGCCTTCCACACCCGCGGCGTCGGTGGTCTTTGGAAAGACGGCTGTCAGGATGTCGTCGACGATCCGCGGAGCGCTACGTCCTACGCGGGCCGCCGCGTCCCAGACGTATCTGGCAAAGTCGGGTGTTCGATGACTAAGCATGTGTGGCCTCCAGGATGGTGTTGAGGGCGTCCCGACCGCGCGTCATCTTGACGACGCTGCGCTCAAGCATTGGGGCGTCGAGACAGCCGGAGAGGATGAATTCCGCCCCATGAGCGTCGAGAAGTTCGACGATGCGGGTACAGCAACCATCGATGCCGGCGCTGGCGTCAAAAGCGGGGTCGGGCTCATAGAGGGGGTTCCGGGTGGATTTTTTGGAAGCGCCTCCACGCAGGCCGCGCATTGCGGCATTCACCACCATCACGCGCAGAGCCGCCTTGGAAGGTTCCTCGCCGCGTTCAATCCGTTTATCGAGCGTGCGGCGAATGATGCCAGGGTCGGCCTGTTCGGCGTCTCGAACCAAGCGTGCCTCGTAGATTTCCTTGCGGGACAAACCGAGATCGACAGATGTGGGTGGAGAAAAGCTGTTCTCGTCCGGAACGGCTTTTCCACGTTGTCCATTGCCGGCAACCTCACCTCGCTCCTGTGCTGCATCGTATTCGTCTGCAAGTCGGTGCTTGGCCAACGCCTCGATTTCCAGCGCATTGGCTTGAGCGCGATGTGCCGCCGCAATCAGGTCGTCATGGGCGTTTTTGGCTTTGTTCAAGCGGGCAGAGCGTTTGGCGATATCGTAGGCAAAGGTGGCTATCTCGCGGGCTTCGAGAACTTCCGCGGCGGTACGTGCGCCGGCCAGAGCGTTTGCGGCGCGATCGACCAGCGTTGGCAGGTGATGATGTCGTTCTGGAGCAACCAGGAGCGCGCTCATGGGCAACCCCTGTCACCGCGAGAAGATGACGTGACGCCCGGTTCGCGTTCTTGGCGCAGGAACCATTCGCGGACAGCGGCAACGCGGTAGTAAATCTTCTTGCCGACGGTCAGATAGGGCGGGGATAGGTGATGCTGACGGTCCCGCCCGGCGGTGCGTAAGGACACTCCGCGCTGGCGGCAATATTCCTGTTCGTCGATGTAACCCTCGAATAGAACAGGCGCGTCGGTGTCGGTATTTTGGAAGCTGTGTGCTGTCATCATCGTGTCCTTCACGGGAGCAACGCCGGTTTGGGCGTCGTGCCGGGACAGGTAACGACAACAAAAGAACCCGAAAAAGTGACCCGAAAGGGAGCCCGTAATTTTTGTTTCGGGCGATTTTACGCGATAGTGCGCACGGCTTCCCTGTACTTCTCGCGCAGCCGATTGCGGATCGTGGCCGGGCGGTAGGGGCGATGGCGGGGGTAGGTGATGGCGTACCAGTCGGCCAGAATATGCGCCTGCTGGTTGAGGGATCCGGCAATGTCGCCCGCCTTGATCCTGCGATCAAATTCGGCCTCGATGGTCGGAAAATCAGAGGGGCGTCCGACCCGGTCGCGGCGAATAGAAGAGGAATTCGCCGGCCTCGCCTCGAGGATATGCAGTCCGCCGAGTTCGATGTCTGATCCTCGGGCCACGCCCTTGCGGATATCCGCAAGCTTTAGTGTCCGCCATGCGGCGGCTGGGATCCGGCGCCAGGGGCCGAAGGGTGGTGCCTCCTGGCCAAAGCCGATAAGCTCGCCCGCGATCAGCCGATCGACCACGGTTTGTTTGATCCGGCGCAGCAGGCGATTCAGATCGGCCTGGAGGGGTTTGCGTTCCTTAGTATACGCGGCATCCCGCGGCACACCTCTGCGCACCGCTGATTTACGCAGGTAGTCAGACCACAAACCGGGCGGAGAGAATAGTGCCAGTGCCGCGGCCAGCGGGAGGGCGCCGGCAGGGGGATTGTCGAGCGGTTCGGTCATAAGGCTCTCATACCGCCGCTTGCGCCGGCGATGGAATCGTCGCCTAGACTGGCGGCTTTGTGGAATGGCTCGTCAGTCGACGCTTTTGAAGATCCCGCAATTGCCTCGATCATGTCTACAACACTTCTCTGGGCCAAGCCGTGGCGCTTCGACAACGCGGCGCCGTTCAGCCGATCTCATTGAATCACGCCGATCACCATTGAGCAAAGATAACGCCTTGTGAGAAATCGAGCGCAGGCTATCAGGCGCGAAATTCCGCGGATTCGCGCGAAAGTATCACGCATCAGGCCGCGAGAGGGGGCAGCAATCCGGATTTCGAATCACGAGCAATCACGCACCAGTTCGAAGCAATTCTCGCTCATACGACAGCATATCTCGGCACCTTGATTAAAGACTGTTAGCAGCTACCGTTCGCTAATCTCAACTGATTGCGAATGGACTAATGGACGTCGCCCGATCCGGCCCCAACCCATTCCCGCCCGACCGCATGACCACCGCCGAACGCCTCGGCGAACTGGCGTCGATCCTGGCCGCCGGGTTGATCCGGCTTCGGGCCCGTCAGTCAAGCAAACAATCGGCTGACCGGGGAGACAGTTGTCTCGACTTCCCGGGGCACCGGAGCGGTCATGAACCCGTTGATAACCCGACGGAGACGCTCTCATGACCGACACCATCATCGCCCGGATCACCGCCCTCAAATCCAAGCCGACGCCGGATCTCCGATCCCTGTGGCGGGATCTGTTCGAGAGCGAACCGCCACGCCAGAACCGGCGGTTCCTGGAGAGCCGTATTGCCTACCGGATCCAGGAACTGGAATATGGTGGCCTCAAACCCGCGACCATCAAACGGCTCGAAGCTCTCGGCGAGGACCTCGATGGCGGCAAGGCCGAGGTTCGCCGCAAGCGGGCGGATGACCGGCCGGTCGCCGGCACCCGGTTGATCCGC
>JAQBUJ010000046.1 GCA_027623845.1 Pseudomonadota bacterium | reverse complement strand
GCATGGTCATCTGAGCCTGGTCGGTATGCTGCCAGATATTAGACCCGCCCATCGCGACAACCACACTGCTTATCAGCCGGTGACGTTTGCCTGTCAGGTCCAGCAACTGCGCCCGGGCCTGGTCAATTGTTTCGGGTTTCTCGAACCACGCGCCCCCACATTCAAGAATTTGATCGGCACCGATCGTGAAGGCGTCCGGATGCGCTCGGCTCACCTCCAGAGCCTTCATCTCAGCAAGAAGCACGGCTCCGGCCTCAACCGGCGCTCCGTCGGCGATCATCGTTCGGCGAACCGAGGCCTCATCGACATTCGGACGCTTGATGACGAACTTCAGCCCGGCTTTATTAAGAATATCCGCCCGAGTGGCGCTACCGGACGCCAGAATCAGCGATTTTGTTCCGGCTTTGGGGCCCATTAACACCAACGTCATCGCTGTTTAGCCTTCTTCTCCGTGAAACCGCGCCAGCTGTTGCAGCACCGAGGCGGCGGTCTCCTCGATCGAGCGGCGGGTGACGTCAATCACCGGCCAGCCGTGTTTTCTAAACAGTCGGCGCGCATCGGTCACCTCCCTTCGGACTTTTTCCAGGTCGATATAGTCGGTTTCGTCACTTTGATTCAGCATCAACATTCTGTTTCGGCGCACCTGGGTGAGACGAACCGGATCATTGGTCAATCCGACGATAAACGGCCCGCGCGCTTCAAGAACTTCGTCCGGGAGCGGCACGTTGGGAACCAATGGTATATTCGCCGTCTTGTATCCACGGTTGGCGAGGTATAGCGATGTCGGGGTCTTCGAGGTTCGAGAGACGCCAAGAATGATGATATCCGCGTCGGCAAGGTCCTTGGTCATTTGTCCATCATCGTGAATCAAGGTGAAATCCATCGCCTCGATTCGTTTGAAATAAGCATCGTCCATTCGGTGTTGCCGGCCTGGCGTCCCGCGGCTTTCAACCCCGAGATATTCTCCAAGCGCATGCAGCACCGGGTCCAGCACTGAAACGCAAGGCACCTGTCGCTTTTGGCAGCCCTCGGCAAGCTGACGGCGCAAATCCGCATCGACCAGGGTAAACAGCACTGGGCCTGAATAGACCTCGACAGCGGTCAGGATCTTTTCAATATGACTGCTGGTGCGGACCAGCGACCAAACATGCTCGGTCGGCCGTACACCAGAAAACTGCGCCATGCAGGCTCTGGCGATCTGATGGTTGGTTTCGCCGGTGGCGTCGGAAACGAGGTGAATGTGGATCTGATCGGTCATTGTCGCCAGCGCCCCGTCCTATATCAAACATCCCTGGATCAAACACCCTTGTATCAAACGTCTGATGACGTGGATAACACGCCGTTCCCGAGGAGGAAGCCGAATTCGACGCCCGTTATTCATCCACTCCAGGGCTTTTTATTCGACGGGCCGGGCAACCGTTGCAATCACGCCCGTTAAGGGGATAGTCGCCGCGGTTGATCGGTATCCCCCGTTACTCCCATGACTCACATCAGCAGCGTCGCGCCAACACAAGGGCTTTTCCCGCCGATAATACAATTCACCGCTCCACCAACCTGAACCCCGCTTAACAGGGGATAAGATGTGAGGATTTTATAATCCACGGGATTCACAGGGAACCACTACAACTTCAATTTATTTCATTTAACTTAATATTGTTTGTATAACGTGGCCCCTAACCGGTCAGAGCGAGTCTTATGAGCAATCCGTTGATCCTTGATGTCCTTCGTGGCGCAACTTCGAAACGCCCGCCATTCTGGTTGATGCGGCAAGCTGGCCGGTATCTCCCTGAATATCGAGAATTGCGAGCAAGATCCGGTTCGTTTCTCGACCTTTGCCTGGCGCCGGCCAAGGCGGCCGAAGTCACCTTGCAACCGATCAAGCGGTTCCATCCCGACGGGGCTATTTTGTTTTCCGATATCTTGATCATCCCTTATGGGCTCGGCCAGGCGCTTCATTTCGAGGAAGGCCGCGGGCCAATCCTTGAACCAATAGACAACGCTGCCGGCCTTTCTCGTCTGTCGCTAACCGAACACTGGTCACGCATTGAGGCAACCTATGAGGCTGTTAGCCGGGTTTGCGAAGGGCTACCGGATGATGTTGCGCTGATCGGCTTTGCCGGGGCGCCATGGACCGTGGCGACCTATATGGTTGAAGGAGAATCGAGCCGAGATTACGCCAAGACGAAACAATGGGCTTATTCCGACCCGGTGGGCTTTGGCCAGTTGATCGATTTATTGGTCGAGGCGACGATTCGGCATTTAAAAGCCCAGATCGAGGCTGGGGCGTCGATTGTTAAACTTTTTGATTCCTGGGCCGGGGTATTGGCGCCGGATCAGTTCGAGGCCTGGACAATCAAACCTATTCGGCGGATCGTCGATGCGGTGAAGCAAAGCTATCCGAATGTTCCAATAATCGGGTTTCCGCGCGGCGCCGGGGTCCTTTATCGTACATTTGCTGAGCGGTCCGGCGTTGACGCGATAGCGTTGGACACCAGCGTACCGACCGATTGGGCCGCTCGTGAGCTGCAAAGCCTGAAACCCGTTCAGGGGAATATGGATCCGCTGGCCCTGGTGGTTGGCGGCGATGCTATGAAAAGCGCTGTGGCAAGAATTCGAAAAGATCTTTCCGGGGGACCGTTTGTGTTTAACCTCGGTCATGGCGTGATACCCATTACCCCACCAGAACATGTTGAACAACTCGCCCAACTTCTCCGCGACTCCGTATAAATCCAGGGATATAGAATTGATGGAATATTATCCGTGGATCAAAGCGTTTCACATCATCAGCGTCATGGCATGGATGGCCGGCATGCTCTATCTGCCGCGGTTATTCGTTTATCATGCCGACGCTAAGGTCGGGTCGGAGCTATCCGAAACCCTGAAAATCATGGAGCGGCGTTTGGTCCGTGCGATCATCAATCCAGCGATGATGGCGAGCTTTATTTTTGGCGCTTGGATGCTGTATTTGATGCCGGGCTATATCGAGGAAAGTTGGATGCAGTGGAAACTGTTTGCTTTGGTTGGGATGACCGGAGTACACGGCGCCTTTTCTCGTTGGCGACGGTTTTTCGAACGCGATGCAAATATGCTTTCTTCGCGGTTTTACCGGATCATCAACGAGGTTCCGACAGCCCTGCTGATCGCGATCGTTCTGTTGGTGGTCTTGAAGCCGACCTAAGGAAGTCAAATTTGCGAAATTGATACTCAATTGACTTTCCCTTCGTTTTTAGGTAAACGCTCGAAGCCTGCGCTTGGGACGGTCAGTCCCAACTCCTGTCTAAATCCAATCTTCTTTTCCGTACGGACAGTCCGGGGCGCATCCGCATAAATAATTTCCTATTCCTTTCCCTCAGAAGAAAACCTGACTCACGATGCACCTCCAGGAGCTTAAGAATAAAACCCCAGCCGATCTTCTGGCTTATGCCGAAGATCTGGAGATCGAGAATGCGAGTGTGCTGCGAAAGCAGGACATGATGTTCGCGATCCTGAAACAATTGGCCGAGAACGAAGTCGCCATTCATGGCACCGGCGTCTTGGAGACGCTTTCGGACGGGTTTGGCTTTCTCCGCTCACCAGAATCGAATTATCTGCCCGGTCCGGATGACATTTATGTCTCACCAAGCCAAGTCCGCCGGTTCGGGTTGCGAACCGGCGATACAGTCGAGGGTCAGATTCGTTCGCCGAGGGACGGCGAGCGATATTTCGCGCTGCTGAAAGTTAACAACATCAATTTTGAGGATCCGGATGTCGTACGGCACCGGATTAACTTCGACAATCTTACACCGCTTTATCCGGATGAGCGCCTTGGTCTCGAAATTGAATCCGAGGGCAAGCCGAATGATCCGACCTCTCGGGTCATTGATCTGATATCGCCGATCGGCAAGGGCCAACGGGCCCTGATCGTCGCACCACCGAGAACCGGTAAGACCGTGATGTTGCAAAATATTGCAACGTCGATCGCCAAGAATCACCCGGAAGTCTATCTGATCGTGCTGCTCATTGATGAGCGGCCGGAAGAAGTGACCGACATGGCCCGTACGGTGAAGGGGGAGGTCATCAGCTCCACTTTCGATGAACCGGCGACCCGGCATGTCCAAGTCGCGGAGATGGTCATCGAGAAGGCAAAGCGGCTGGTTGAGCATCGCCGGGACGTGGTTATCCTGCTGGATTCGATCACCCGATTGGCCCGAGCCTATAACACCGTGGTGCCGTCTTCCGGCAAGGTGTTGACCGGCGGCGTCGATGCTAACGCCCTGCAACGGCCAAAACGCTTCTTTGGCGCCGCGCGGAACATCGAGGAGGGTGGATCGCTCTCGATCATCGCCACCGCCTTGATCGACACCGGCTCACGTATGGATGAGGTGATTTTCGAGGAGTTCAAGGGCACCGGTAACTCCGAGCTGATCCTTGATCGCAAGCTTACCGACAAGCGGACGTTCCCGACCATCGATATCACGCGCTCCGGCACCCGTAAGGAAGAGCTTTTGGTCGACAAGGGCACGCTGGCGAAAATGTGGGTGTTGCGGCGGGTTCTGACCCAGATGGGCACCGTCGATGCGATGGAGTTCCTCCTGGACAAGCTCAAGTCATCGAAAAGCAACGCCGATTTCTTCGATGCGATGAACTCCTGAGCAAGACGCTTTAGTTTTTGCCATGAACAAAAAAGGGCGGGACCGATTGGGCCCGCCCTTTTCCGTTGCTTGGGTGACGCTTGGTTGGAATTACGGTAGCAGGATCGTTGATCCCGTGGTCTTACGACCCTCAAGAGCCTCATGAGCCGCCCGGGCCTCGGACAAGGCGAAGGTCTGGTCAATGCTGATCTTTACCGCGCCGGAAGCAACTGCTGAAAACAGATCTTCTGACATTACCCGCAGGTTCTCTGGTGTATCAGCGTAGTTAAACAGCGTTGGCCTGGTGAAAAACAACGATCCTTTTTGGGCGAACACCCCCAGATCAACCGGTGGAATCGGGCCCGAGGCCTGGCCGAAGCTGACCATCGTGCCGCGCGGGCGCAGGCAATCCAGCGAGCCGGCGAAGGTGTCGACGCCGATGGAATCGTAAACCACCGGCAGCTTTGCTCCGTTGGTGATCTCATTGACCCGAGCGACGAAATCTTCACGGGTGTAGATGATTGGATGATCACAGCCATTGGCCTTGGCAAGCGCTGCCTTGGCGTCATTGCCGACCGTACCAATCACCGTTGCGCCAAGGCTTTTAGCCCACTGACAAACAATTAAGCCAACGCCGCCGGCCGCCGCATGAATGAGAATCGTATCGCCTTTTTGAACCTTGTGGATCTGCCGAATGAGATATTGCGCCGTGAGGCCCTTCAACATCATCGCCGCCGCCGTGCGGTCATCGACCCTGGCTGGTATTTTCACCACCTTGGCGGCCTCAATCACCCGGGCTTCGGCATAGGATCCTGGCGGTCCGGCGGCATAGGCGACGCGGTCACCCTCGGCGACCGAGGTGACACCGGCGCCAACGGCTTCCACGACCCCGGCGCCTTCCATGCCGATGCCTGAGGGCAGGGGAAGCGGGTACAGACCGCTGCGATGGTAGGTGTCGATATAGTTGAGGCCAATGGCGGTGTGACGAATGCGCACTTGGCCTTCGCCCGGATCGCCGACATCGACGTCATCCCAGCTTAGAACGTCGGGGCCGCCAGCTTGATGAAAACGAATAGCCTTGGTCATGACATGGTGTCCATTCAACTCTGGTTAGGCTTAAAGAAAGCCAATGGTCCGCCATCGGCGGCGTTGGTGGTGAAGGCGCCCATGGCATCCGGTTGTGCGGCGTGAGCCCGGGACGGCGCCAAGTTTCAGATCAGGCGCCCCTGGCCGGATTCAAGATCCAGCAGAAACGCCTTGGTTTCGACGCCGTTGCCGCCGGAAAACCCTGTCAGCTTGCCGCCTGCGCCGACGATTCGGTGACAAGGTACAATAATCGGAACGGGGTTTTGGCCGCAAGCCGTCCCAACGGCTTGAGCCCCGGCGCTGAGCGCGTGGGCGACGTCGCCATAGGTCAATACCGCGCCAAACGGGATCTTGACCATGGCGTCCCAGACGCCGCGTTGTAATGGCGACCCGTTGAGCGATACCGGGACGGAGAAATCTTGGAGATTGCCGGCAAAATAGGCCCGCAACTCTGTGGCCGCCAGCTGGCAAATCGAATCCGGCCGGCAAATTGAATTCGGATCGTCTTTCGCTCGGGAGACCGTGTCGTCCAGCCAGGAGATCCGGGTGATCGCCTGGCCGTCGCTGCAAAGCAACAGCGCGCCGACGGGGCTGTCGATAACGAGGGTTGGCATAGATCAATCCCCCAACAATGCCGCCACAAGGGCGGGTTCGGTGGTCGGTAGGGAGTAGGTTTGTCCTTGGCAGACATAAGCCGTTGGCTTGGTGTTGACCAGGATTTTACCGAATGCCAGACGGCCTGCGGTCGGTGGATCTTCGGCGGCCTTGACCTTGACGAACCGCGCGTTCATGACAGCGGCACCCTCGTGTTAGGAAGCAAGCCATGGCGTCGGATGACGATACGATCTTCGCGCTTTCCAGCGCTCCGGGCCGCGCCGCCGTCGCGATCATCAGGATTTCAGGTCCGCGGGCCCGCGCGGTCGGAACGGTCTTTGGTTGTTCAATGCCCAGCCCACGTGAGATCGGCCTGCGTAAGCTCCGTGACGGGGCTCGAATGATCGACCAAGCCTTGGTTTTAGTCTTCGATAAGCCTAATAGTTATACCGGTGAAGACATTGTAGAGCTACAAATTCACGGCGGACGTTCCGTGTATGACTCGGTCGTATCGTGTCTTGTTGAACGGGCCGGGTTTCGGTTCGCTGAACCGGGGGAATTTAGCCGTCGTGCGGTGCTGAACGGTCGTCTTGACTTAACCGCCGCGGAGGCGGTGAATGATCTGGTGAATGCCGAAACCGAAGCGCAGCGGCAATTGGCTCTGACCCAGCTTGAGGGCGGTCTGGCCGAAAAATTCGAGGGATGGGCACATGGTATATTGCGAGTTAGGGCGCATTTAGAGGCTTATATTGATTTTCCCGACGAGGAAATACCACCGACCGTCATTGAAAAGCTGACCGAAACCCTAGCGATTATCCAGGGGTCGATGGCGTTGTTTCTGGACGATCAACACAAAGGCGAGCGGTTGCGCGACGGCCTTCGCATCGCCGTGGTAGGGCCGCCAAACGCCGGTAAATCAACCCTGATAAATTGGCTCGCGGACCGGGAAGTAGCGATTGTATCCCGACATGCCGGTACGACTCGCGACGTGATTGAGGTCCATCTCGACCTTGGCGGGTATCCGGTGGTCGTGGCGGACACCGCTGGACTGCGCGTAGGCGGAGATGAGGTGGAAATAGAGGGAATGCGTCGGGCTCGGGACTGGGCCGGGCGGGCTGATCTTCGTGTTTTGGTGCTCGATGCGGCGGCGAAAGGGCTTGGGGACCCGGATGGGCTAGGCTTGGGTGGCGGAGACTTGGTGCTGATCAATAAGATTGATCTGGTGGACCGGGTTCCGGATTGGCCTGGCTCTTTTGCGGTATCGATGGCTCGGGGGGATGGGTTGGTAGCCGCTTTGGAGCGCCTAACCACCCTGGCCAGGGAGATGATGGATGTGGGCGGTCAGCCGGTAATGACGCGGGCGCGCCACAGGGCGGCGTTATTGGGCTGCCGGGAAAGCGTGGAACGCGCATTGATTGGGCTGAACGCTGGGGTTAGTCCGGAAATTGCCGCCGAGGACTTGAGGGTCGCGGCAGATGACTTGGGCCGGGTTACCGGACGGGTCGATGTTGAGGCGCTGCTGGACGTGGTGTTTCGGGACTTTTGCATTGGCAAATGATGTTTCACGTGAAACATGCGGCAGGTTTTGCTAAATCTGTTGAGCTGGCGCCGGGTGGGATAAAGAGGTGGATAGGATGTCGGGACAGTATGACGTCATCGTTATAGGCGGCGGACATGCGGGTTGTGAGGCGGCGGCTGCCAGCGCCCGCATGGGCGCGCGAACGTTGCTGCTTACCCATAAACGCGCGACCATTGGAGAGATGTCCTGTAATCCGGCGATTGGTGGGTTGGGCAAAGGACATCTGGTGCGAGAGATTGATGCGCTCGACGGCATTATGGCCCGGGCAACTGATGCGTCGGGGATTCAATTTCGGGTGCTGAACCGGAGCAAGGGGCCGGCGGTGCGCGGGCCGCGCGCTCAAGCGGATCGGCGCCTGTATCGTGAGGCGGTTCAGGACCTGCTTCAGTCCCAGGACAATCTGGTGATTGAAGAGGCGGCGGTCGAGGATATCCTGTTGCGAGAGGATCGCCAGGTGCGCGGCGTCGTGGCGGGGGACGGCCGGGTTTTCGACACGCAAAACGTCATCTTGACCACCGGCACCTTTTTGCGCGGCGTCATCCATCGTGGTGAGGAGCGAATACCGGCCGGTCGTATCGGTGATGCACCGGCCCTGGGGCTCTCTCTCACGCTTGAGCGGATCGGGTTTCGTCTCGGACGGCTGAAGACCGGAACGCCGCCACGGCTGGACGGCAAGACCATTGATTGGTCCGGGCTGGATGAACAACCCGGGGATTCGCCTCCAGAGCCAATGTCGATGATGACCGCCGACATTAAAGTGCCACAACGTCCGTGCCACATCACCTATACCACAGAGACGACCCACGCGATAATTCGTGACAACCTCCACCGCTCGCCAATGTACGCGGGGCGGATTGAGGGGGTGGGGCCAAGATACTGCCCGTCAATCGAGGACAAGGTGGTTCGGTTCGCGGAGCGCACTCATCACCAGATATTCCTCGAACCCGAGGGTCTAGACACGGACTGGATTTATCCGAACGGGATATCGACCTCTTTGCCAACGGAGATTCAGGAGCGCTTTGTCGCCTCTATTCCAGGGCTTGAGCGGGCGGTGATAGCACGACCCGGTTATGCCATTGAGTATGACCATGTGGATGCGCGAGAACTGAAGCAAACCCTGGAGACCTGCCGTGTTGACGGACTTTTTCTGGCCGGTCAGATCAACGGAACGACCGGGTACGAAGAGGCGGCGGCGCAGGGTCTGATCGCCGGGCTGAATGCGGCGATCCGGTCCGGCGGACAGGGCGACGATTTCGTGGTCGACCGCGCCGAGGGATATATCGGGGTGCTGGTGGATGATTTGATCACCAAAGGCGCGCGCGAACCCTATCGGATGTTTACCTCCCGGGCGGAATACAGGTTGAGGTTGCGGGCGGACAACGCCGATAGGCGCTTGACCCCTCGGGGGATCGAGGTTGGATGTGTTGGGTTGGAGCGGCGCCGGCATTTTTCCAATAAGCTAGTAGTGATCAACGCGGCCATTGAGATGCTTCATGGCCTGACCGCCTCTCCGAGCAAATTGGCCAAGGCGGGAATCGCCGTCAATATGGATGGTGTCCCGCGTTCCGCCTTTGAGCTTTTGGGCCAACCAAATGTGACGGCGGAGATGCTTTCCCGACTTTGGCCGCAGGTCGCGGCGGTTGAACCGATGGCCCTAGAAGCGGCGCGGGCCGATTCGCTCTATTCAAGGTATGTGCTGCGACAGGACGCAGACATTCGTTCCTACCGTAAAGATGAGGCCCTAAGGTTGCCGGATAGTGTGGATTACCAGGGGATCGGCGGACTATCCAATGAAGTAAGAGAGGCCCTTGATGCGGCGAAACCCCAGACTCTGGGCCAAGCCGCGCGCATTCCCGGAGTGACGCCGGCGGCGGTCTTGGCTTTGATGCGTCATGTTAAATCCCGGGGATATGAGGCAATACCTTTGGTTTCCGATTGATGACGATGGGCACGGACTATGGGTCGGAGGCGTTTCGGGAGCAAATGGGTGTTTCACGTGAAACACTAGAGCGACTCGAAATTTATGAAAAAATGCTTCGGCGTTGGCAACCGGCAATTAATTTGGTGTCTCGGCAAAGTTTGACCGATGTATGGCGCCGGCATTTTCTCGACAGCGCGCAATTGTTTGATTTGATTCCAAGAAACGCCCAGTCCTTACTCGATATCGGCAGCGGGGCGGGGGTCCCTGGCCTGGTATTGGCGATCCTCGGCGCGAGGAATGTGCACCTTGTAGAATCCGATCAAAGAAAATCCATGTTTTTGAGAGAAGTTTCACGTGAAACATCGGCCGATGTGACCATTATCAACGCTCGAATAGAGAGTATGTCGCCTCAGGTCTTTGATGTAGTGACGTCTAGGGCCTGTGCGGCACTCGATGTATTGCTGAATTACTCTAAGCCGTACCTTGGTCCAGAGACAATTTGCCTGTTTCCGAAAGGCCAATTGGTAGAGGAGGAATTGACTACCGCAAAAAAACGATGGAATATGCGCTATACGTTAGTTCAAAGCGCTTCCGATAGTGCCGGAAGAATAGTCCGACTGGAGGGCATATTCGATGGGCTTACAACAGCTAACTAAGGGGTCTGCGGCGCGCGCGCCGCGAATATTGGCGGTAGCGAATCAAAAAGGCGGGGTCGGAAAGACGACGACCACCATCAATTTGGCGACCGCAATGGCGGCCTGCGACATGAAGGTGTTAATCATTGATCTGGACCCGCAGGGCAACGCGAGCACCGGCCTGGGCATTCCACGGACTGGCCGGGACACCGATTCCTACGCGGTGCTGATCGGCACGGCGACAATGACCGAGGCGACCGAGGAAAGTTCGGTGCCTGGGCTTTGGGTGATCCCCAGCTCGGCGCATTTGTCCGGCGCAGAGATCGAATTGGTTAGCGCCGAAGAGCGTGAATATCGACTGCGTGAGGCGATGGTCAAGCATTTGCAGAGCGCCGGCGCCGATTACGACTATATCCTGATAGATTGCCCGCCTTCTTTGGGGCTGTTGACCTTGAACGCACTTGTCGCGGCCGACGCGGTTCTGGTGCCGTTGCAGTGCGAGTTCTATGCCCTGGAGGGCCTCAGCATGTTGTTGCGGACGGTGGAGCGGGTCCGTAAGGCATTTAATCCGGCGCTGAATATACAAGGCGTGGTGCTGACGATGTTTGATGTGCGGAACAATCTATCGGAACAGGTCGCTGCGGACGTCCGGGAGCATCTTGGCGATAAGGTTTATCAAACGGTTATTCCCCGCAATGTCCGGGTTTCAGAGGCGCCTTCCCACGGCATGCCGGTTTTGGTCTATGATCTGCGCTGCGCCGGATCACGGGCTTATATTCATCTGGCGAGTGAAGTGATCAAGCGGGAACGGAGCCTGGCCGCGTGAGCAGCACCGAAGGTACCGGCGGAAAGCGCCGACAACTCGGGCGGGGCTTGTCTTCCCTGCTTGGGGATGACGCCGATGATGTCGCGCAAGTCGATCGGATGCGCCAGACACGCAACATCGCCATTGAGCAAATAGAGCCCGGGCGGGCGCAGCCACGCCGTGTATTCGACGAAACCGAACTGGATTCCCTGGCCGAGAGCATTCGTGAACGCGGGGTCCTGCAGCCAATTTTGGTACGCCGGATCGACGCGGGCGGAGACCGGCTGGAGATCATCG